>JBNJEY010000008.1:0-29929 GCA_051746325.1 Pseudomonadota bacterium | reverse complement strand
TCCTGAAACATTACCGGACACGGAACCGGCTTTCAAGATTGTTTTACTCATAGGATCAGAGCGAGGATTTTGCGGTGATTTTAATGGTCATCTACTAAAGAAATTTGAACAAGAATTTGTGTCAACTACAGAAAAAGATACGCTGGTGATTGCCTTAGGCCACAAGTTGCAGGCCCTCTTGTATGAGTCCATGCCAGATATCACCTATCTAAAAGGGGCGAATATCACGGAAGAAATTATCAGTGTGGTGGAATTTCTGATACAAACTCTGTCGACGATTAAACAGCCCGCTACGCTCTATGCCATTTATCACAATGAGCCCTATAACGCGCCTTGTATCGAAAAACTTCTACCCTCTTTTACCCATTTAAAGGAGAAAAAAAGCGCCTATAACCAGCCTCCTTTATTGAATCTTACGCCTCAGAAGTTTTTGCTCGAATTAACCGATCACCATCTGCAGAACGCCCTGTACCGAATTCTTTACACCTCTGTGATGGCAGAAAACCAGCTACGTATTCATCATTTAGAAAATGCCACCCAATATCTCGATAAGAAAACGGATGGCCTTTTACAGAAAATAAAGGTTTTACGGCAAGAAGAGATTATTGAAGAGATTGAGGTTATCCTTCTTAATCAGTCAGATATTGATATATTGAAACCCTCCGATTTTTCTCCTGTTAATAGAGAATAAAGCTTGGGTCTTTTGTTAAGGGCGCTGGGTTCTATTCGAATGGGGCGATTGGCAATCGATTTTTGTGTCACCAAGGGCCCTGTTATGTTTTCTATGGAAGGTTATTAAAGTGTGATGTTTTTTTACAGCTAAGTACATAATTTTAAAAGTAGGTAAGGTTAAACTGATGGAGTTAGGTCTGATCCCACTAAGGGTTATTTATCTAAGAATAACTTTAGATAAAACTTTTATAAGTTATTTTCAAACTTAATTTTTTTTACAGTAATATTAAATAACGTTAATGAAATATAAGCCAGCAATGGTTAAGGGAGCAATCTATGGGGCACGATTCGTTTGAAAGTGATGGCTTTAAACTATTTAGTAAACAGGCCAAAATAATCGGCATTATATTAATTCTGTTAGGTGTGGCGGGCATTATTTTTCCACAAGTCATGTCCGTGGTCGTCGTCATATTAGTTGCATGGCTTATGTTGTTAGCAGGATTGGTCTCCGGTTTCTTTACCTGGAAATTCAATGCTCGTAGTTGGCTAGGATGGTTAAAGAGTGCCATTTTGTTTTTTATGGGGGGCTTTTTAATCTTTTATCCGCTTCCGGGGGTCGCCACATTAGGTCTGATTTTTGCTATCTACTTCTTTGTGGATGGAATCAGCAGCCTTTCTCTCGCACGCGCTCTACATCCTAATGGAGGTTGGTCGATTTGGCTCGTTAATGGCATTCTGTCGATTGGATTAGCGGTGCTTTTCTTGTGGCAGTGGCCATTCAGTGCCGCCTGGTTAGTGGGTCTCTTTATTGGTATAAGTTTAGCGTTTGATGGCGTATCTTTCCTTTTAATGGGACGGGTTTTAAACAAAATAGAACATCAAAAATCGTGATCAGATAAGCCTGTAGCAGAGTCAAAAACGGAGTGACCAGGCCTAGTCACTCTGTAAACCCGCCATAATCAAAGGAGAAAGTGCATGCGTGTTGTATCCTTAGTGAATGGGTCTCTACTGTCAGAGGCGGCGAGTTTATATGCTATTACCTATGCAAAGGCTGTTCAGTTACCCCTCACGCTCTTGTTTATTGACAATGGTCACGAATCAATAGAAGCTTTTCGTTTATCCCAAGCCTCTTTAAAAGAGTTAGCAAAAGCCCAAGAAGTCGATCTTGAAGTCGTTATTCTAGAAGGCGATACTCTGGTCATGTTACGTCATTTTGGGCAGATGTACGCCATCGATACTTTATTCTGCGCGACCCGAAAAGAGTCTAAAAGCCACTCATTTAGCGACAAAATTGTAACTGCGGGACTCGAAACCGATATCGCCGTGGTTAAGCTCAAAAATATCTCGCATGCCCGTGCCTATCACCGCATATTATTGGTGGCTGGCAGAACAATCAATGCCCATGCCTACCTACTCTGGTTGAGTTTGCTGAGTGAGAATTCATTGGGTAAAATCTATCTGCAAAATAGCAAGTCGGCTTCTAAAGCGACGACTAAATCGGGTTTAAAGTACGAAGCCGAACCGTTTGTACAAATCGCCAAGATGATGCATAAACCAGTCGAAGTGGTAAATACGCTGCAACCGGTCAATCCTGCAGCCATGAATAATTATTTGATTGCCAATAATTTGGATCTAGTGATTTATGATGCACATGCCTTCTCAAAATGGGTCTTAAATCAAATCAGCGATGACTCCTCCATTAACAGTATTTTATTTTATTCCTGGCAAGTTTAAATAGGCCGCTCTAAAGATGTTATTTCAACAGCCAATTGAACAAGTCTTAAAATCTTTACATAGTAGCGAACGAGGCTTGTCGCAAGAGGAGGTCGTGCAGCGTTTAGAGGCTTTTGGTCTTAATCAGCTGAAGCAAAAGGCCAAAAAAGATTACCGAATTGAGTACTTGAAAGAGTACATCTCCTTTTTTCCAATCTTGTTAGAGGTCGCAGCGATCTTAGCCTTAGTTGCTGATTATTTTCAACCGGGAGAGGGGAACGATACTTTAGCCTATGCGGTTTTCGGTGCCGTTATTTTAAATGCTAGCTTTACCTTTTGGCAGAAGTTTAAAGCCGATAAAGCGATGGAGGCGCTACTAAAGCTGGTCAAATCAGAGGCCAAAGTGATTCGCCAAGGTAGCTTGCGTACGGTCGATGCCACGCAGATTGTGCCGGGGGATATTTTACAGTTAGAAGAGGGAGACAAGATCGCGGCCGATGCGATTTTGCTCAGTGAGAATGATCTCTTTCTAAATCTATCCGTGTTAAATGGTGAGTCAGAGCCAGCTGCGCGTCACTTATTGGCAGGCAGTGCAAAAAGAGAGTTGGATGCCAAAAACATGGTATTTGCGGGCTCAGTCATTACTAATGGCAATGGCTTAGCTGTTGTGACGACCACCGGCGATGCGACCGAGTTTGGTAAGATTGCGAGTATGACCTCCCAAGTCATTACCCTTGAAACACCGATCGAAAAAGAGATCAAACACATGACCACTGTGTTGACCTTATTGGCTTTAGCGGCGGGTCTCGTGTTCTTTTTATTAGGTTGGTTCTCAGACAGAGGTCTACTTGTGTCGGCGATATTTGCCCTGTCGCTCATTGTTGCCAATGTCCCCGAAGGGCTCCTGCCGACCATCACCTTATCCTTGTCCTTGGCATCGCAGCGTATGGCAAAAAGGCAGGCTCTAATCAAAAACCTAAACTCGGTAGAAACGCTGGGCTCGGCAACAGTCATCTGTACCGATAAAACCGGCACCTTAACGCAGAATGAGATTACCGCACGTCTTATTTATTTAGCCGATGGCAGCCAAGTAGAGCTGACCGGTAATGGCTATTTTGAAGCCGGTGAATGTCACTTTAAACACCAAACAACCCAACAGAGTCTTCAGAATTTACAGCAGTTACTGACCGTGGCAGCGGTAAATACCCATGCAAAGGTGAATCATTTAGAAAAGATCATTATGGGCGATCCTACCGAAGCGGCTTTAGTGGTTGCGGCGCTAAAGTGTCAAAATTTTCCTTTAGCGGAGTGGCAAAAGGTCAAAGAGTATGCGTTTTCAGGAGAACGCAAAATGATGTCAAGTTTGGTCACGCATGGGGGTGAAACTCAACTGTTTGTCAAAGGGGCTGTAGAAGCCGTATTACCTTTGTGTACTTTTATACAAGCAGATTCATTGCAGGCTCTGATACCAGAGCATCAAACTCAAATAGAAGAACAAAACGTCCAGTTGGCTAAGCAGGCTTATCGCGTGTTGGCCATTGCCATGAAATCGGGTGACGGAGAAGACAACCTTATCTTTTTAGGCTTAGTGGGGATGATTGATCCGCCGAGAAAGGATGTCAAACAAGCCATTGCTGAATGTTACTCCGCGCATATCAAAGTCATGATGATTACCGGGGATAACCCCATCACGGCCAAAGCGATTGCCCAAAAAATAGGCTTAAAAGTTGATGCAGTGCTTACTGGTCATCAACTGGATAACTTTTCCAATACGGCATTGCAAGCTAAGTTAAGCGCCAACCATCTCCTGTTTGCCCGGATGGCTTCAGCACAAAAGTTGCGTATCGCGCAACTGTTGCAGGCTAATGGTGAGGTGGTCGCCATGACGGGCGATGGTGTCAATGATGCGCCGGCGTTAAAACAGGCTAATATCGGTATCGCCATGGGCTCGGGGACCGATGTCGCCAAGGAAGCTGCCGATATGATTTTGTTAGACGATAATTTCAAATCGATTGTGGCCGCCGTTGAAGAGGGGCGCACAGTCTATTTCAATATTAAAAAGCTCACTACCTATATTTTGAGTTCCAATGTTCCAGAAATCGTCCCTTATGTTTTGCAGTTCTTTTTAAAAATTCCGATGCCACTATCGGTCATCCAGATTCTATTAATTGATTTAGGAACCGATCAACTACCTGGCTTGGGATTGGGTTCGGAAAAGCCCGAAAAACAGATTATGCAACGCCCGCCGGTGGGTAAAAATGAAAAAATTCTCGATTGGGAAGTCTTTAAACGCGGCTATTTTATGATTGGTTTAATCGAAGGTATGGCCGCCATGTTTGCTTTTTTAGGCTTCCTGTTTCTGAATGGTTGGCAGTATGGAGAGTTGGCTCTTAATGATGAGTTTCATCGTCAAGCCATGACAATGACCCTATTGGGGGCCATTACCTGTCAGATGGTCAATGTATTTACCTTGCGTTCATGGGAGGACTCTCTCTGGCACTTAACCAGAACCAATAAAATAATCTGGTTTGGCGTGGCCATGGAGGTCGTGTTGATTTTAGCTATTCTGTATCTGCCTGCGATGCAGACAGTATTTAATACCGCCACCGTGCCGTTGGAAAATCTCTGGCTACTGATACCTTTTCCCATTTTACTGATTCTCTATCATGAAGGCTACAAAGCCCGACAGAAAGCCAAATGGCATTGGTAATAGGTCAGGAGTGGGTCATTCGTTTTGACCAGGCCTGGTCAGTTTATAAATCAGAGCTGTTTGGTTTGTTTGGCAAACTGCTCAAGCGAAATTTCTATATGCCCCGACTTATTGCGGTTTGGGCCTTTTATCACTTCTTGGGCCGCCCAAGCATGACCATGCACCACTTCATAGGTGGCGGGGATTTTACCCTCTTTGCGTAAGGTTTCATAAGCCTTTAACATGGCGTGAAATTTGGTTTTGCCCATGAGCCCCTGGTGACGATTTTGATTGGCATTGGTCGCGCCAATGGCTTTTAAATCTTTCAAGACCCCCATCGGTTCGTCATAGGTCAGAGTGAATAGCTCCATATCCATTACTGGTTGGCCAAAACCAGCGCGAATTAGGGCATCGCCAATATCATGCATATCAATAAAGTGATTGACGTGTTCGTAATCGGTATCGGTGGTTCGCCAGGCCTGGCGTAGCTCTTTAAGCGTATCTGGGCCAAAGGTGGTGAACATCAAGAGTCCTTCTGGGCGTAACACGCGTCTGAGTTCGGCAAATACTGCGTCTAAATCATCGCACCACTGCAACATCAAATTGCTGACAATTAGATCAACGCTATGGTCGGCAAACGGCAGTTGATAGACATCTGCATTGATGCGGGTAGCTGCCGTTCTGCTAGCAAAGCCTTTCGTTAAAAAGCCACTTTTTAAAAACCTATTTATGGCGGAACCTAGGAGTGGAAAACGTGGGGTTTGCAGGCGCGGGTGAGATTGTAATAACATGCTCTGTGATAGGTCAACGGCAAAACAGTGAGCGAAAGGATAGCGGGCAATGACTTTTTCAGTTAATAGTCCTGTCCCTGAGCCGATATCTAAAACAGTTTTGACATCAACGGTGGTCAGATCAAGGCGTTCATCGACCCGTTCGGCGACAGTTTTTTGCAGAATAGCGGCTTCTTCATAGCTTGGTGCCGCATGACTAAAATGGCTTTTAATGTGCTGGCGGTTAACGCTATTGAGCTGTGATAAAGAGGTGTCAGGCATGCAAGTTCGCTTTATATTGTGTGGTCGCTAGAAGGTCGCAGTAATCTACTTCGCAAAAGTTTTTATTGGTTTTGAAGAAAGAGAATGATTTTTTGAGCGGTCTCTCTCGGGTGTGATAGAAAAGGCATGTGTGCTGCCCCAGGCAATATCTCTACTTTTACAGTTGGCTGTATTGTACTGAATTCTGCCATAAAATCCTCTATAAAGTGCACCGGAATTAAAGGGTCATTTTCACCCAGTAGCCAAAGCACAGGGCAGTGAATCTCTTTGGCGCATGAGCGACAATCGATAGATTTAAGCAGTTCCAACCCTTGTAACAGCCCTTTCATAGATGGCATACGACTCTCTTTGACTCTAGTCATAAACTCTTTAATGAGTTTACGAGCACCATCCGAGCCCTGAATCTGCAATTTCCAAAAATGTTTTAAGGCGGCCATGGTGTCACTGCCTACGGCTTGGATAAAATCAGCAATCAAATTCGGCGAAACCGCCCATGGCCAATCTTCAGCCTGGGTAAAGCGGGGCGTACTGGCTAAACAGATCAAACTTTGAATGCGCTTAGGCGATTGCTTGGCAATCTTTTGAGCGAGAAGTCCGCCCAGAGACCAACCCAGTAGATGGGTTTGTTCTGGAAGTTGTGCGGTAATAGCCGCAATCCAATCAGCTTCAATTTGCTCTGAATCGGGCAGCGGATCACTGTTACCAAAGCCGGGTAAGTCGATTAATGTAACGGTGAAGTAGGGGGCCAGTTCGGTTTCTGCCCAATTTTTCCAATTACTGTTTTGGGCGGCCCAGCCGTGCAGTAGTGTCAGGTTTGGCCCTTGGCCAAAGGTTTCTGTATTTAGCATATTTGTATCATTTTTATTTTCAGCATAAATGGGCGTAAGGGGGTGTTAAGTCCTTTTGCAGTGCTGTAATTTACTCTTTTAATTCTAACTGAGTTTCCATTAAAGCTTGAAGCAAGCTCTCAATCTGTTGCTTGCTATGGCTGGCGGAAAAGGTGATTCGTAAACGCGCTTGACCGGCCGGAACGGTAGGCGGACGAATGGCGGTGACCCAAAACCCCTTCTGCTTGAGTGTCTCACTCCATCTTAAAGCCGTTTCACTGTCGCCCAGTAGAATAGGCTGAATGGGCGTCGGTGACTCCCTCAGGGCCAGCCCAATTGCTTTGGCACCTGCTTTAAATTGTTTAATGTGCTGTTGCAGTGTTTCACGTGAAGCGCCACCTACCTGGGCTGAGCGTACTAGTTTTAAGGCTTCGCGAATCGCTAAGGCATTCAGTTGTGGCATGGCGGTGGTGTAGATATAAGGTCGAGCAAATTGAACCAGACTCTCGATTAAAACAGAACTGCCCGCGACAAATGCACCAGAGGTACCAAAGGCCTTGCCTAAGGTGCCGACTAAAATGGTGTTTTCATCGGGCTCTAAGCCAAAGTGTTCAAAGCAGCCTTTGCCGTGTTGACCCAAAGTACCAAAACCGTGGGCATCATCCACTAATAACCAGGCCTGGTAGGTTTGTGCGAGTTTTTGAATCTGTGGCAGTGGCGCTAAATCGCCATCCATGCTGAAGACACCATCGGTGACAATCATGACCTGCTGACCTTCCCTAGAGGCTTGTTGCAAACGGCGCTCTAAGGCCATTATGTCCAAATGTGGATAGCGCTTTAAGGTGGCTGCAGACTGCAGTGCACCATCAATTAAGGAGGCGTGATTCAGTTTGTCCGCCAAAATAATGTCGCCGGATTGCATCAGTACTTGTTGCACGGCCAGATTGGCCATATAGCCGGTCGAAAAGAGTAGGGCACGTTCACACCCTAACCAGTCAGCGATTTCATCTTCAGCAATGTGATGCTGCAGGTGATGTCCTGTCACCAGATGTGCCGCGCCGGAGCCATAGCTAATAAGCCCAGTTGCAAGCGCTTGGGTGAGCTTTTGTTTGATTTGTGGACTGTTAGCAAGTCCTAAATAGTCATTAGAGGAGAAGTTAATCACCTGTAAGCCATTGATTTGCATAGTGACAGATTGTGCCGAGGTGACTAATGGCCGACTGCGATAGAGATGCTGTTGGCGACGTTGCTCTAACAGCGGCTGGAAGCGGTCTTGAATAGACATAATAAGAGTTCGCCTGGTTCGCTTGAATTATTGATATTGCTCAGGCAACGATTAGAAAGTGCCTGAGCGAAACACATTAAGCCGTCAATTCAGTGACCTGTTGGGCCAGATGCTTTGCGGCGGCTTCGGCTTTGACATTGTGTTGCATGGTAATGCCTAATTTAGCGAACAGTTGAATATCGTGGTCGGACTCTGGATTTTCAGTGGTCAGTAACTTATCGCCATAGAAAATCGAGTTAGCGCCCGCTAAGAAACACATTGCCTGCGCTTCGTCGGTCAAGGTCATGCGGCCAGCTGATAGACGGACATAGGTTTGCGGCATAACGATACGCGCCGCGGCAATCACGCGGATAAACTCGAAAGAGTCCGTTTGGCCTTTCATATGCGCTAAAGGCGTGCCTTCAATGGGTACCAATAAGTTAATAGGTACAGATTGTGGATGAACATGCATATTCGCGAAGGTGCGCAATAACTCGGCACGATCTTTATGCTGTTCACCCATGCCGATAATGCCACCGGAGCAGACGTTCATACCCGCTTTTTGTACCTTATCAATCGTGTCTAAACGATCTTGGAAGCTGCGGGTGGTAATGACTTGTGGGTAGAAGGCTTCAGAGGTGTCGAGGTTGTGATTGTAGTAATCTAACCCGGCCTCTTTTAGTTGTTGGGTTTGTTCATCGTTCAACATGCCCAGTGTTAAACAGGTTTCTAGACCAAGGTCTTTAACGACACGAACCATCTCTAAAACACGTGGAAAATCTTTTTTGGTAGGACTACGCCAAGCCGCACCCATACACAAGCGGGTCGCACCGCGCTCTTTAGCGGCCAAAGCTTGCTCGATCACTTCTTGCACTTCCATCATCTGCTCTTTTTCAACACCTGTATGGTTACGCGCGCTTTGCGAACAATAAGCACAATCTTCGGCACAACCACCCGATTTGATATTGACCAGAGAGCTGGTTTGCATGGTATTTGGATTAAAATGCTGGCGATGTGCCAGTTGTGCCTGAAACATAAGGTCATTGAAAGGTTGATCCATAATGGCGCGAATCTCATTAAGCGTCCAATTGTGTCTTACCTGGCCTACGTTTTCCATGTTCATATGCTACTGCCCATTGTTCGATTTTATCGTTCGGTTTTATAGTGGAGTAAATGAATACTCAATGAATAAGGCGTATTATAACTGATAACGATGCCGTCGCGATTAGATTCCCCAATGCTAATATTGTGCTAATCTAAGTAAACAGCGTATTTTCCCTACCTTTTGTAAGGAACCTAAGTGCGCTATTTTGAAAAATGGTTACTGCCGCCACGCTGTGTCTTAACGGGGAAGGTTGGGGAAGTAACCGTTTTGTCGACGCCTGTTATTCAAGCCCTTGAGCGACCGAGTCAAGTCTGCCCCAAGGTGCTTGAGCCGAGTTTGTGGAGCGTTTGTGTGGGCTTGTTTACCCCAACCTCCTGCAAAGATCTTATAAAAATTCGATAATTCAGACAAGGAATTAGTATGTCCGCCGATATTCAGCCTGTTTCGCACCACCACTCCCATATCGTTAAGCCCGATAGACATAACCAAAAGAAAATTTTGATTGCCGCGCTGATTACCGCCAGTTATATGTTGGTGGAGATTATTGGCGGCCTGTGGGTCAATTCGATTGCGCTGGTTGCCGATGGGGTGCATATGATGACCGATGCATTGGCCTTAGGGGTGGCCTGGTGGGGGTTTTATATGAGCCAGAAACCTGCGACCGAGCGTATGACCTTTGGCTTTAAACGGTTTCAAATTCTGACGGCATTTGTAAATGGTTTTGCGTTGCTATTGATTGTTAGCGGCATTGTTTTTATGGCGATTCATCGTATCCTAGAGCCGCAACAGGTGATGGGTAAAGAGATGTTTATTATTGCCGTTATCGGTCTATTGAATAACCTATTTGTTTTCTGGCTATTGCACTCAGGCGACCAAAGTAATCTGAATATGCATGGTGCAACTCTACACTTTTTAGGTGATACCTTAGCTTCTGTGGCAGTCATTGCCGGGGCGATTATTATCTTCTACACTGGTTGGATGCTGGTCGATCCTCTATTGTCGATCGCGATGGCGGCCATTATTGCAGTTGGAGCTTATCGCTTAACCAAAGAGTCGGGGCATATTTTATTGGAGGGCGTGCCAGCTGGCTATGAGATTCAACGCATTGCAGAAGATTTAGAGAAACATTTTGATTACCTAACGGCTGTGCACCATATTCATCTGTGGGCGATTAACGAAAATCAAGTGATGATGACGCTGCATGCGAAGATAGATTTAGATCAGGTTAATGATGCGATCTTGTCTGAGATTAAGCAGTATCTATTAGATGTCCATAAAATACATCATGTGACCTTGCAGTTAGAAACAGAATTTGAGAGTGAATAAAAAAAGCCTTTTTTTTATGCACTCGAATCTGTCGTGGCGGGAAAAGTTTCTCGAACTACTCTCTCTAAGTATCGCTAAGATCTCTGAGGGAGAGTGTTCTGCCTTAGCGCCTTAGCGCTTTTAACCACTTCCATAAATTAAATAGACTTGATAAAGAGGCAGCTACATAAGTCATGGCGCAGGCGAATAGAATGGTTTTGGCCGTTTTGTGATCTTTTTTATTGAGATAACCGCCCTCTTTTAAAAGCGGCAAAGCGCGTTTAAAGCTGGCATCAAACTCAACCGGTAGGGTGCTGAGATGAATGATCACGGGTACGCCCATGGCGATAAATCCTGCACCAAATGTCATAATTCCAACCATTGGAGAGTGGGTCAGCGGAATCAGAATTGGCGTCAGCATTAAGGCAAAACCGGCGAACTTTTGCATAATCGCAGCGCGTTCAATTAAAGCAGTTCGTTGTTTAAGTTCTGGGTACTCTTCCTTATCCTGCAGAGCGTGACCCATTTCATGTGCGACGGTGGTAATTGCCGTCAGTGAGTTGGAATGGGCATTGGCCGTTGAAATACGCACCACTTTTTCGATGGGATCGTAATGATCACCTTGATCGGTCTCCTCTACTCTTACCCCCGTTAATTCAAGTCTGTTTACCAAGTGTTCGGCAAACTGCAAACCGCTGCCTGGAATGTCAGCGTGAGGTTGACGGTGTTTTTTGAGAATGTGTTTGGTCCACAAGCTAGGGAGCGTGGTAAGAATAAACAGCAAAACGAAGCCGACGATTAAAAAGCCCATGCGATAGAGTCCATACAGTCTGTGTTATAAAGTAGTTAAAAGGTGGTCTTATATGGTGCACCATAACAATTATGACGAACCAAAAATCAATGAGTTATAAGGGTTTTATTCTACGCCATCTGTCGTTGGTTGACGGGATTGAATACACTCTAAGGTTTTTAGATAGCTTGCATAATCAAGTGGATTATCCAACAGCGCTTCGCCGGCCATTGCCACGGACTCTGGTTTCAAGCAACTGACCAGTGCAGTCGGGCTGGGAATGGCACTGTCCGCCATTAGCCACTCTCCATGTTGGCCTGGCAGCAGAGGAATATGCTGATACTGCCAGCCAGATTTTGTGTAGAAACGTTGAATAGTAGTTTGCTCAAGTTTACTGATCTTGGTTTGAGCGCTAGCTTGTTGTGTCAACTGTTGCCAATCGCTCAGCCCTTTATAAATAAAAGCGTAATCTTGCAAATTTGCCTCGCCCATTTTTCCGCCACCAACCGATAGAGCGCGTGGAGGACTCTCTTGATCAATATGCTCTATTAAAACCCCTGCCAATTGATTGGCCTGATTAAGATAGGCCACATCTTTGACGAGCGCATAGGCTCTGCTTAATGCCGATAGAATCAAACCATTCCATCCGAGTATGCTTTTACTATCAATGGGAATCTGTGACGGTTGGGTTTGTAATTTGGTTCGAATGGTCGGCCACAAATCGCTTTTTTTGCCCGTCAGTGGTGTTGGATGCCAGCCCAATTGATCATAAGGTGCGGGCTTAGAAAGTGACCAGGCCTGGTCAATAGCTAAAAATTCCTGTTTTGTGAGCTTTTGTTGCAACTGGGACCGGGTCCACAAATAATCACCGCCCTCTATATTGTCGGCATCAATCGCGGATTGACTGCTTTGATAGAGTTGGGTCGCCGGATTATACAGATGTGTTTGTAGATAGCTAAGCGTGGCTAAAGCTGTCTGTAAATAATCTGGGCGTTGAAAGCGTTGGCTAGCTTGCAGATAGAGATCCGCCAATAGAGCATTGGTGTAAGCCATTTTCTCAAAATGAGGGATCTGCCATTCGGGATCAATCGTATAGCGATAAAATCCGCCGTGAATATGGTCAAATAGGTGCTGAGATTGCATTTGGTCAAGCGTCAATTGCAACCACTCTTCAATGGGCGTGGAGAGATTTTCAATATGCAATGTGGCTTGCAAAAGCGGTGCTTTTGGAAATTTATTCGCACGGCTCTTTAGGCCGCCACTCAGGTCGTCTATAGCGCGCTCTAGTTGTTGTAATAAGTGCTGCGAAAATTCTGCATGAGTGATTGAAAGGGGTGGGGTTTTCATAGGCTGCAGGGTTTGTTGCGCTAATGCTCGAATTTTATCCGGCTGTTGCTCCCAGAGTTCAACAATGCGCTGTAGGGTGTTATTGAATACGGGATTCGGCAGATAGATAAAGGCGGCAAAAGGATGGCCTTCTGGCGTGAGCACCACATGTTGCGGCCAACCCGCTTGTCCTGTAGCTTTTTGCGCAAATTCAATCAGCACTTTATCAATTTCAGGGTTGAGTTCTCGATCAATTTTAACGGCGATAAAGTGTTTATTAATATAGGCTGCTGTTTGCGAGTTTTGGTAGTTTTCTCGCTGCATGACATGACACCAATGACATGCAAAATATCCACTGGAGATAAATAGGGGTTTATTAAGCCTCTCCGCTTTTTTTAAAACAGCTGCGCTCCAAAGATGCCATTGAACTGGGTCTTGTCCATGCATGGCTAGATAAGGGCTAGGATGCTGGTCGAGTTCATTGGTTGTGAACGGTGTTACTGGCGTAGAGAGGGGTGTGGCACTGACGACAATAGGCTGTAGCAGGGCGAAAACCGTTAATGGCAATAACCAGCTCTGTTTTGAGTTTTTGCCAGAGTGTCGCTGGAGTGAAGATGGTTGTAGGAAGTATTGAAAAGCGCATGGCGCTCTGTTTATTGGGCTATAGGGAGGTTCGATAACAGTGGTTTTTAAACCGACCAGGCTTGGTCGGTTTAAAAATAGAAACTTTGCAAAGCGCTCATTGGGCCAGTGGCTATTTTTGGTCGCTAGGTTTTTTTGAATCCGAGTTTTTATCAACATTAGCGGCAGTCGTAGTGTCTGAATTTTCGTCAGACTGGGCGGTGGATTCAGTTGAAGAATTTTCAGAGCCAGTTGGAGTAGATCTCTCATCTTGCTTTTTTGCCTCTTGAGATTTTATGTACTCTTTTTCAAGAATACTCATTTCAGATTCAATTTTATCAAACTCGGCATCCCAGTCTAAATCATCATCCACTTGATCCGCATAGCGATCGTCAAAATCGTATTCTGGTTGAGTTGTCTCAGATTCACTGCCTTGCCCCTGTGTGGTTGAACTTTGCGGACTCGGGTCTCTAGGGTTAGGGTCATCAGGGTTAGGATTATCCTGATTAGATTCACTGTTTTTGCGACGGCGTTTAATAACATAAGCACCGACGAGTAATCCAATCTCAAACAATAGCCACATCGGCACGGCCAATAGTGTCTGTGAAATAATATCTGGAGGCGTAAGTAGCATTGCAATAACAAATGCACCGACCACAATATAGGGGCGTGAGTGGCTGAGTTTCTCAGTGGATGCCATGCCGGTAATAATCAATAAAACCGTGACAATGGGGACTTCAAATGCCATGCCGAAAGCAAAGAACATCTTGATCACAAAATCTAGGTAGAGTGAAATATCGGTAGCAATGGTGACGCCTTCGGGCGCGCTTTGTGATAAAAAGCCGAATACCAGTGGAAACACAATATAGTAGGCAAACACGCCACCCGCATAAAACAGGAAGGAGCTAAAGAAGAGAAGCGGTGCGACCAATTGTTTTTCATGTGAATAGAGTGCTGGGGCAATAAAACGCCAAATTTGATAGAGCAAATAGGGCATGGCCATATAGATAGCTAAAATAAACGCTAACTTAAACGGTGTTAGGAAAGGCGAGGCAACTGCGGTCGCAATCATGCTAGTGCCTTCCGGCAGATAACGTGTTAACGGTTCAGCAATATAGGTGTAGATCTCATTTGCAAATGGAAATAAGCCGATGAACAACACAATAATGGCAATAATTGCACGTGTCAAACTGGTCTTTAGGTCAAGCAGGTGCTGAACTAAAGTCATCTCTTGATCTGGAGGCGGGAGCGCTGTGTTGCTCATGCTGGGCTACTCATATGTCAAATCTTAGCTTTTTTTGGTTTCAGAAGAGGGTGTATCCGAAGCTGAATCATCTGTAGAGATGGCTGCAGTGTCTACTGGTTTGTCTATTGGCTTGCTCTCAGCAGGTTCGGGTTCGTCTATTGGAGACTCTTCCGAGGTGGTTGAATCCACAG
This sequence comes from Pseudomonadota bacterium, assembly GCA_051746325.1. GTDB lineage: Bacteria > Pseudomonadota > Gammaproteobacteria > Thiomicrospirales > Thiomicrospiraceae > Thiomicrorhabdus. Next base: position 15,128 of record JBNJEY010000008.1, on the reverse strand, counting down.
GCTTTGGAGTGTTTGGCTGAGCAGGTGCCCGATTGAACTGTCCACCGGAATCGGTTTCAGCACTCGGCAACGCGCCACCAAAAGAGGGGCGCTGGAGCTCTTCTAACTTAACGTCACCACCAAAATCCAGGTCGGTTTGCAGCTCTTTATTGAGATTGGAGATCTGCTCTTTATGCTCTTCAATATCCATTGAATCTTTAAAGTCTTTGATGGTTTCTTGCATCTGGCCATCCTCTTTTACCGAATTGATAAAGCGACGCATACGCCCCATAAAACCGCCTATTTTACGGGCAAGTTCAGGCATACGCTCAGGTCCAATGACCAAGAGTGTGATGATTAAAATCACCATTATTTCAAGAAAACCTATATCGAACATATAACAGACCTAGTAGACTTAAAGCGAGTGAACTTAAATATTAAATTGGGCTGAAAAAGAGGCGGTTGCTTGAGAACAAACGCCGAACCTTTTACGCCTTATCTTTCTTCTCTTCTTTCTTCTCTTCAGTTTTTTTCTCTTCTATGGCAACATCAAAAACATTATCGCCCTCTTTTTCCTCTAATGTTTTCTCAGCTTCTTCTTCTTTTTTAGCGTCTTCGTCTTTAACGGCGTTTTTAAAACCTTTGATTGCACTGCCTAAATCGCCCCCCACATTTTTCAAACGCTTCGCGCCAAAAAGAACTAATACGATTGCAAGAATGATTAGTAACTGCCAAATACTGATGCCCATAGGGTTTGCTCCATTTTTTGTAACTGTGTTTTTAAATCTAAGTAACGCTTTTGTGCGTTGAATTCAGATCAATGATTTTTTAAGATCGCTAATCATATCAAATTAGCCGATTAGGGTGCACTAAAAATATTTTTTCATGCCTCCAGAATCGTTATGACTTTTTTATAACGAGTGCTGCTCTGATAAGGATAAAAGAAGTGTTTTAGTACGTTTTTTAAAGGCCTGACTTAATACGCTACTAATTTCTTGTTAATTTCCAAGTAGATGAATGTGGAGATGGAAAATTTCTTGTCCGCCAGATTTTCCCGTGTTAATTTGGGTTTTAAAGCCATCTAATCCCTGTGTTTGCGCAAGCTGCGGTAACAATAACATCATGTGTCCCATGCAATCCTTATCTTCTGGTTTTAAATCAAATAAGGAGGCGATTGGCTTCTTTGGGATAATGAGTAAGTGGACTCGTGCTTTGGGATAAATGTCATTGATAACGATACATTTTTCATCTTCATAGACAATATCAGAGGGAATCTCTTTGTCAATAATCTTACTGAATATGCTTTTTTCTTCTGTCATGGTGCACCTTTCTGGCTGAATAATCGCCTAATAATCTTGCTGCCTTATGCTGTCTAATATTTAGGTCAACAAATGGATGTTATTGGTCGCGACTCGCTTTTTCATCGTGCCCAGATAGCCCGAAGCGACGTTGCAGTTCGGCGGTAATGTCTTCACTAGACAAATTTTGCGATGCTAATAGTACCATGGTATGAAACCACAGGTCGGCTATCTCGTAAACCAAGTGCTCACTATTTTCCGGCGTGTTAGTATGCTCAAGGTCTTTCGCAGCCATAATAGTTTCATTGGCTTCTTCGCCAATTTTCTTAAGAATTTTTTCCATCCCTTTTGCGTACAGACTAGCCACATAGGAACTGTCTGCTGATTGCGCCTTACGTACCTCTAAGACAGTATCAAGTTGTTTCAGAATGTCACTCATAATCGAACCTCAATCCCTTCGGCTTGCATGGCAAGTTTAGCTTCTTCAACAGTATGTTGTCCAAAGTGGAATATACTTGCAGCCAAAACCGCCTCGGCATGACCTTCGGTTATGCCTTTGGCAAGGTGCTCGAGTTCGCCCACTCCACCTGATGCAATCACGGGAATTCTAACGCTGTCGGCCACAGTACGTGTTAATTCTAAATCAAAACCGATTTTGGTGCCATCGCGATCCATACTGGTTAAGAGAAGCTCGCCTGCGCCTAGGCGCTCCATTCGTTTGGCCCACTCAATAGCATCTATACCGGTCTCTTTTCGTCCGCCGTGGGTAAAGATTTCCCACTTATTCTCTTGTCCTTGCGCACTGACTTTTTTAGCATCAATCGCGACGACAATGCATTGTGATCCAAAGGCATCGGAGGCTTGTTTGACAAATTCTGGATTTAAGATCGCAGCGGAGTTAATCGCGACCTTATCTGCGCCAGCATTGAGCATAGTGCGGATATCTTCGATGCAGCGAATACCGCCACCAACCGTGAGAGGAATAAAGACTTGGCTGGCGACCTCTTCCACCATATGCACTGTTGTGTCACGGCCGTGTGCCGTGGCTGTGATGTCTAAAAAGGTGATCTCATCCGCGCCTTGTTCATCGTAGCGTTTGGCGACTTCGACCGGATTACCCGCATCGCGAATATCGACAAACTGTACCCCTTTGACAACGCGACCATTATCAACGTCTAAACAAGGAATAATGCGTTTTGCTAAGCTCATGTTTTTTCCTAAATTGGCTTGGTCATATTATTCAACCAGGTCTTGTTACTTTCTAACGTTTTGTAAAAGGAGATAGTTTATCTGAAAGTGTTTGACCCGCTTTAAAATCCAAAGAACCTTCATAGATTGCACGACCTGTAATCGCACCGATGACACCATCCGCTTCAATGCTTGCTAGGCGAGTAATATCATCCAAATTGGTAATGCCACCCGAGGCGATGATTGGAATGGTCAGTGCTTTAGCCAAGGCTTGTGTGGCTTCGACATTAACCCCTTGCATCATGCCGTCGCGGCCAATATCGGTATAGATAATCGCTTCAACGCCATCATTTTCAAATTGTCGGCCAAGTTCTGTAACTTCATGGTCAGTAATTTCCGCCCAGCCGTTAATCGCAACCATGCCATTAACCGCATCTAAACCGACCATAATGTGACCTGGAAAGGCTTTACAAGCTTGAGCAACAAATTCAGGGTTGCGTACGGCTTGTGTGCCGATTATGCAATAGCTTACCCCCGCGTCTAAATAGGCTTCGATGGTCGCTAGATCACGAATTCCACCGCCTATTTGAATGGGTAGGTCAGGATAGGCTGCGCGAACCTGGTAGACGGCTTCGGCATTGACCGGTTTGCCTTCAAAAGCACCATTCAGATCGACCATATGTAAACGACGAGCACCTTGGTTAACCCATCTTTCAGCCATGGCAACGATATCACCAGAGAAGACGGTAGCACCTTCCATAACACCTTGTCTTAAGCGAACGCATTCACCATCTTTTAGGTCGATAGCAGGGATTAATAACATTTTTTAGCCTTTTAAAATTTGTGAATAGCGGTAGCTGTTTGAAAGCTCACTTAATTGAATTCTTTATCTAACTTTTGCAAGTCGTTATCTATTTATTGGCCATCTATTGACCAGGCCAGGCTAAAAAGTTTTTGAACAGTTGCAGGCCATGTTCAGCACTTTTTTCTGGATGGGCTTGAATCGCAAACAGGTTTTTCTGACTGATAACCGAGGGAAATGTAATTCCGTGTGTGGTTGTGCCGGTAATCATGGCCTGGTCGTCGGGCTCTATATAATAACTGTGTACGAAGTAGAAGCGGCTGTCTTGTGGAATATTTTTCCACAGTGCATGCTCTTTTTCTTGGTGGATTTGATTCCACCCCATATGCGGAATTTTAAGTGGAGAGTTCTCTTCAAACTCAAAATGCTTTACATTGCCAGGGATGACATTGAGGCAGTCAATACCTTGATTTTCATCGCTGTGAGACATTAAAACCTGAAGCCCCATGCAGATGCCTAAAAAAGGCTTTTCTTGGGCGGCTTGTTGGATAGGGTGAATCATGCCGGTATCGTGCAATGCTTGCATACAAGCTTTCGCAGCCCCTTGCCCAGGAAATATAATTGCATCGGCGCAGGCCACCTCTTCTGGGTTGCTGGTGACCAGAATTCGGACATTGTCTGGCGCGACATGCTCTGCTGCTTTGGCCACTGAGCGTAAATTACCCATGCCATAGTCAATAACGGCAACTAACTTTTGATCCATCTATAGGCTTCCTTTAGTAGAAGGCATTTTCCCCACCATGCGTTCATCCGCAGAAAGTGCCATGCGTAATGCTCGGCCAAAGGCTTTAAAAATCGTTTCCGCTTGGTGGTGTGAGTTGTGACCACGCAAACAGTCGATATGCAATGTAACGTTAGCGTGGTTAACGAAGCCTTGGAAGAATTCAAATACTAACTCGGTTTCAAAGTTACCTATTTTTTCACGTGTGAAATCAGCATTAAAGACCAGGCCTGGTCGACCTGATAGATCAATGACAACCCGAGAGAGCGCTTCATCTAGTGGTACATAGGCATGACCGTAACGGGTAATGCCTATTTTATCACCAACTGCTTGATTGATGGCTTGGCCAAGGGTAATGCCTATATCTTCCACTGTATGGTGGTCGTCGATATGAGTGTCGCCCTTTGCTTTAATGTCAATATCAATCATGCCGTGACGTGCAATCTGATCTAGCATATGTTCGAAGAACGGCACGCCCGTCTCTAGTTTGGCATCGCCTTGGCCATCTAGGTTGACTGAGAGTGTAATTTGAGTTTCAAGCGTGTTACGCTCGATGGTTGCTCTGCGCATAGTGTCCATCCTGTATTCAATTATTGACGATATAATAACTGAAAAGCTCTTTTTTTTATATGAGATTAAAGAAAATGCCTGAGCTTAACAGACAGTTTAGGTGGGTAAGTCACTAATATGCCGTAGAAAATTATGAATAAGACCTTTGTAAGCACAGTCATAAGTAATCTGTAATATGCCCTTATAGAATTTTTAGATAGGCATTAAGAAGTAGTATCTGCGATAATTGTAGGGTTTTTTAAAGGCATCGAGTCTGTTTTTATCGTCCCCAAGCTTAATTAAGAGTAAGTTTTTGTGGCGTTAACTATTTATTCGTAGGGTCGTCAATGTATAATCATGCCTTGAGGAGTCTGCATCTAATTGGTTGAGTTAAATGGATGAAGGCAAAATATTAAGATTAAAAGGGGAATCCAACTGATGGATACTACAGCAAAGCCACAGTACGACAATGGTGTGGTTAAGTATTTAACAGTAGGTGCGGTAGTTTTTTTGGTGTTAGGTACTTTAATGGGTACTATGGCAGCATCTCAATTAGCGTGGCCTGCGTTAAACTTCGATATTGCGGAAATCACTTTTGCACGCTTGCGTGTGATGCATACCAACACAGTAATTTTTGCATTTGGTGGAATGACGCTAATGGCAACAGCGTTCTACACGGTTCAAAGAACGAATGGTGTGCGACTCTGGAGTAATGGATTGGCTTGGACAACAGCTATTCTGTTTACTATCGGTCTTCTAGCGACTGTTATCTCTATATCTTTAGGGATGACAACAGGTAAAGAATACCATGAACAGGAATGGCCTTTGGCGATAGCAATTGCATTAGTTTGGACGTTTTATACGTTCAACTTTATTATGACAATTGCATCTCGTAATAAAGAGACTCATCCAAACGTATACGTTTCCAACTGGTTCTTTATGGGGATGATGATTGCAATCACATACCTTTATGTAGTTAACGGATTAGCTATTCCGGTATCACTGTTCCGTTCATACTCATTGTTTGGTGGTGTTCAAGATGCCATGATTCAGTGGTGGTGGGGACATAATGCAGTAGGATTTTTTCTAACAGCTGGTTTCCTTGCAATCATGTATTATTTTGTACCTAAGCAAGCACAGCGTCCTATCTACTCTTACCGCTTATCGGTAATCCACTTCTGGGCATTAATGTTCGGTTATGTCTGGTTAGGTGCTCATCACCTTCAGTACACAGCTTTACCAGATTGGACAGGGTCTTTAGGTGCGGTAATCTCTTTAGCGATGATTATTCCTTCTTGGGGTGGCGCTCTAAACGGTATGCTGACGCTGTCAGGTGCTTGGGATAGATTGCGTACAGATTACATCTTACGTTTCTTAATTATCTCTTTAGCCTTCTATGCGATGTCTACTTTCGAAGGGCCTGTTATGGCTGCGAAAACAGTCAATGCACTGTCTCACTACACGGATTGGACTATTGGTCACGTTCATTCTGGTGCGTTAGGTTTTGTAGCGATGATTGCTATCGGTGCGATCTATCATATGGTGATGAAGATGTGGAATACAGAGATGTACTCAATGCAGTTGATTAACTTCCATTTCTGGCTGGCGACAATTGGTACTGTTTTCTACATTGTAGCGATGTGGGTATCAGGGATTATGCAGGGTCTTATGTGGAGAGCCTATGATGAATACGGAACCTTAGCCTATACCTTTGCTGAGTCTGTATCGGCCATGCATCCTTACTATGTCATGCGTACTTTCGGTGGATTCCTATTCTTTATGGGTGCAGTCATTATGTTATATAACGTGGTGATGACAATCCGTATGGCGAATGCCAAGTCGACGAATGCTGTCGCAGCAAATGCACAAGCATAATGCCAGAGGTTAGGGGGTGGACCACTCCACCCCCTAAAAAGAAAATTATGAGTTGAGGAGCACAAACTCATGTCAGATGATCAAAAACCAAAAAATTTGCAGGACATGTTAGAGCGTAATATTTTCGCTTTATTAATGGCAACTGCTTTAGCCGTCTCGATTGCTGGGATTGTACAAATCGTACCGTTGTTTCACCTTAAGTCTGCAGTAGACTATACCGAGACAACAGATAAATACGGTAACGCAAAAAATGAAACGTTTCCTGAGTTAGTTTGGGAGCGTACCTTTACAGAAGATGCCGACGGTAAGTTAGTATCTGAGAAAGCGTTGTATAAAGAAGACCGTAATGGCAACTGGGTTATTGCGGACTGGAAACCGGGTGATGGGGTTCGTCCTTACACGCCTTTAGAGTTAGCCGGCCGTGATTTATACCTTCGTGAAGGTTGCTATATTTGTCACTCGCAAATGATTCGTCCTTTCCGTGATGAACGTGAGCGTTATGGCCACTTCTCATTGGCAACTGAGTCAATGTACGATCACCCTATGCAGTGGGGTTCAAAAAGAACAGGACCTGATCTTGCACGTTTAGGGGGAAAATACTCTGATGAGTGGCACGTGATGCATATGTTACGTCCCCAAGACATGGTTCCAGAATCCGTTATGCCTGCTTACCCTTGGTTAGCAGAGAAGCCTATTTCAGAAGATTTCTTCGGTACAGAGCGCAATATGCAGACTCGTTTATCGGTTATGCGTACATTAGGTGTTCCGTATACGGATGCAGAAATTGAAAACGCGAATAAAGCCATTGCTGGTTATACTCAAATGGATGCCATGGTTGCTTATTTACAGGTATTAGGAACGATGGTTAAGCTGGATGACAGCAAAGTCTATCGGCAATAGTGATGAGTGTAATGGAAGAGTATTTAAGCACGGACTGGGCGTCTATGACGACCCAGGATTGGGCGGGACTGATCGTAACAGTATTGGTGTTTTTCGGTATGCTTATTACCTTTGCCTTGGCTTTAAGACCAAGCAAGCGTAAAGAGATGGAAGAACAAAAATACAAAATTTTGAATGACGATTAATCGTCATTTCGAGGAGAAATAAATATGGCACATAAGAATCCATGGCCAGATGAAGGGAATACTGGCCATATCTGGGATGAAGATCTGCGTGAATTAGATAATCCACCACCATTATGGTGGATGTTATCCTTTTATGCGGGTTTCATTATGATTATCTTTTATACCTTGTACTATCCAACCATTCCGTTAACGAATGCGACGGGCGAGTTTACAAAAGGTCTGGCTGGTTGGACTCAGGTAGATGAGTATCACGAGGACTTTAAGGTGCTTAAAGATTGGCGTGTTGCGAAGTTTGCAGATAAAGAAGAAAAGTTAGCTTCAATGTCTGTTGCTGAGATTCTTAAAGATGAAGAGCTTAAGTCATATGCTTTAGCCACCTCTAAGATGTTGTTCGGTGATTACTGTGCCGCATGTCACGGTGCGGGTGGGGGAGGTAACCCTAACTTTCCAGTTTTGGCGGATGATGACTGGCTATGGGGTGGTAATATCAATCAGATTGAAGCCTCTATCAAAAATGGCCGTATGGGGAATATGCCCGCTAAAGGGATGATGGGCAATTTGAACGATAGTGAAATCGATCAAGTGACTGACTATGTCATTGCCCTGTCTGAAGGAAAAGGTGGCGATGCCGCTTATTCTGCGGGTAAAGCAGTTTACACTAAAGGTATGTGTCTTGCATGTCATGGCCCTGCTGGTAAGCCTTTGGCACCTGCCGGAGCCGCAAACTTGACAGATCAAATTTGGCGTTTCAGTGGCGATCGTGAAGAAATTCGCAATGTAATCGCTTACGGTGTCAATGTTAAAAAGAATGGTGAGTATATTGATGGAACACGTCAAGCTGTTATGCCCGCATTTAATGAGCGTTTACCCAATCCAGATGTGAATGTTAAACGTTTAGCTGTTTATGTTCACGCTTTAGGTGGTGGTCAGTAGTTCGTGCCTTGGCACTGAGCTAATGATTAGAAAGGAGAGCAGTTGTTCTCCTTTCTAATTTTTGAAAATAGAAATTTGATTTCAATCAACTTGGCAGGAGTTTATTATGAATGAATTAAACAGTGATTTCGTCCTTTGGATATCCCTTGGTGCATTAGTGTTCAGTATTGTGGCATTCCTTGCCTTTGCCTGGAAAGCGACTAGAGGGATAGAAGGTTTAGAGAAAGACGAGCAAAAAAACGAACAAAAAGACGAGCAAAAAAACGATTAGTCTTTTTTCCGTTTATAAACAAAAATAGGTCTAACTTGGTTAGGCCTATTTTTGTTTATAAACATAGATAAAAACAATTACTTATGCCGGGCAAAGTAAATTTTATAAAATAGCGACGTTAAACCAATACAAATAGCAGGAATTAGCTTATGTCAGGCAGCAAAAAAGAGTTAGATCACGGCCACGGCCACGGTCCGACAGGTTCTGTATTAGACCATATGGATATGAGTAATAAAAATTTGGAGAATATTGGGGTAGAGATTTTACCTATTCACACGGGTGGTACGGTGCACGCTAAGCGGATAGGAGGAACTTTCCGTACCGTTAAGTGGATTATAGCCTCTTTATGGTTAGTCCTGTTTTTAGGGCCGTATCTTCGTTGGGAGGGGCATCAAGCCCTGTTGTTTGATTTAGCGAATCGCCAGTTTCATATTTTTGGGCTTACTATCCTGCCGCAAGATATTTGGATTCTTGCGCTGATTCTGCTCTTTTTTGCATTATTGCTCGCGGCCTCTACTGCCGTAGCTGGTCGTTTATGGTGTGGTTATGCGTGTTTTCAAACCGTTTGGACAGATGTATTTACATGGATAGAGGAGAAAATAGAAGGGCAACCTAATAAGCGTATTAAGCTTGAAGAGATGCCGATGAATCTAGCCAAATTTAAGATGAAAGTAAAGAAACACTTAATCTGGGCTTTTATCGGGTTTATGACCTCTTTCAGCTTTGTGGCTTACTTTACAGATGCGATTGATCTTTGGATTCGAATGTTTAGTTTTGAATGGAGTGCCACTGAAACGGGAATCATTCTGGGTTTAGGGTTTGCCACTTATTTCTTTGCGGGGATACTGCGTGAACAGACCTGTATCGGCTTTTGTCCTTACGCCCGTATTCAGGGGGCTATGATTGATACGCAAACCGTTTTGCCGACCTACGATGTAGAGCGCGGAGAGCCACGTGGTCGTATCAAACGGATTAAACCAGGCGAAGAAGCGCCTGATTTAGGAGATTGTATCGATTGTAACCTGTGTGTCGCTGTTTGCCCAACAGGGGTCGATATTCGTTTGGGTCAGCAGTTTGGGTGTATCACTTGTGGACTCTGTATCGATGCCTGTGATTCGGTTATGGAAAAAATCAATAAACCAAAAGGCTTAATTCGTTATGCCTCGCTAGTAGAGTTTGCAGGCCAAAAATTACCCCCCATTTGGAAGCGTCCACGCGTCCTTGTATATACGTTAATTATGATCTTGGCAGCGGCGACACTTATCTGGGGGGTCGCGACTATGTCTTCAATTGATGTAAAAGCACTGCACGATCGCTCGCCACTGTACGTACAGATGAGCAATGGAGATATCCAAAATAAATGGACAATCAAGGTCGTTAATAAGAGCCCGGAAGTGATGCACGCTGAGATTAGTGTTGTCGGGCCCGAAGGCTTGACAGACTTGACTTATATGGCAGAAAAAGTCATTACTATTCAACCAGGAAATGTGGGAGCAACAACATTGCTTGTTAGAATTCCTAAGAAGCAGTTAACAGCATCTAATACGCCTATTTTGATTAAGGTAGTTGATTTAAGCAATCCATTAAATGCAGAAGATTATAAAACTTTTTTCTTGGGACCGAAAATTCGCTAACCCTATTAAAATATAGTCACATGTTTATATAGAAATTTATCGGTAAACACTATATTATTGTGATTATTAATAGAGCCCTTGTTAGGGCTTTTTTTGTCTAAACAATTAGGAGAAATAGATGTCACAAGTAAAAAAGGATCAACGCGATTGGAGTGTTGCATGGAAGAATCCTTTTGTGATCAGTTGGTTTGTTATTCTGACGGTTGTGGTGAGTGTTAACTTCTTTATGGTGAGCATGGCAATTGTGACCAATCCAGGCCTGGTTATTGATGATTTTTACGAAAAGGGTAAAAATATGGATAAGGTCTTAGCTGAGCGTAAGCGTATGGAAGAGATGGGCTGGCAATTAAATATTGAACTGCCTGTATTGTCCGAAGGTAAGCCTGATCAGGTTAAGTTAATGGTTTTGGATAAAGAAAATCGTCCCTTACAAGTGGACTCGGCTATTCTTTATTACTATCGACCGTCTGACCGAAAATTAGATGGCGAGCAAGCTTTAGTTGCGACGAACAGCGTAGGCGAATATCAGGCTGAATTGGTCCTAAATACTAAAGGTAAATGGGATGTGATTATGGAAGTCACACAAGGCGAATTGACCTATAATATGGGTCGTTCCATTATGGTTCAAGATCCTCAATAATGGGGGCTCAAGCTTGTTTTCATTGTGGCCAAGCGATCCGCGAAGGGGATCTGATTTTAAGAGCGATTAATGGCGAGAAGCGTGAGTTTTGTTGCCATGGTTGTGCCTCTGTTTGTGAGGTGATCTATGAAGCGGGTATGCAAAGTTTCTATCAGCGTACACCTGAGGGTGAATTGCTTTCTCCACCACCGCCTCCCAATAAAGATATCGAATTTTTCGACTATGATGAAGTACAGTCACAATATGTCACTGAACTGAGTAATCGTCGCGAAATCACGCTTATGTCTGATGCAATTCATTGTGCGGCTTGCGTTTGGTTAATTGAGCATTCGCTTGCTAAAGTTGCTGGCGTTTTACTTGCCTCGGTCAACTTTACCAATAAACAGATTAAAATTCGGTGGGACAATAGTAAGATTAAGCTCTCCGACATTATCAAAAAACTCAATCGCCTCGGCTATGATGCAACACCTTATGATGCAACTTCAAGTCAAGCCGCTTATCGTAAGGCCAATCGTGATTTACTCTATCGTTTAGGCTTCGCCGGTTTTGCGATGATGAACGTTATGTGGTTTTCAGTCGCACTCTATACTGGTGCCAGCGAAGATCAAGAGTATCGTAGTTATTTTCACTGGCTTGAGCTGGTTATCGCCACCGTGACGCTTGCCTATTCAGGCCAGCCCTTTTTAAAAGGCGCTTTCACCTCGCTCAGAGCGCGTACCGTGGGCATGGATGTTTCCATCTCACTGGGTATGTTGACGACCTATTTTTATTCATTATGGATCACCGTCAATCCAGACGCCTTGGGCGATGTCTACTTTGATACCTTAATTGATTTTATGTTTCTGTTGCTGATTGGTCGCTATCTTGAGGCCATTTCAAAAAACAGAGCGGTGGATGCTTCACGCCGTTTGATGGATTTGCAACCTAAGGTTGCACGACAAATTATAGATGGCGAAACTAAAATTAGACCGGTACGGACACTGTTACGGGGTTCTGATGTTCGTGTCAAGCCTGGTGAGCAGTTTCCAGTAGATGGCATAGTCACTTCCGGATTGAGCATGGTCAATGAATCCATGTTGAGTGGCGAATCACGAGAGATCACCAAGCAGGTTGGTGATCGAGTCGCTGCGGGCACCTTGAATGTCGATGGCACCTTAACGGTTTCGGTAGAGAAAATTTTACAAGAGACTCAACTGGGTCGAATTGTCCACATGGTTGAAGAGGCTCAAGGTTCAAAAGCTCCAATACAGTGTACGGCAGATAAAATAATGCCGTGGTTTGTCACTGCCACCTTGACGTTGGCCGCGGCAAGTTTTGTCTATTGGTTCTTCAATGCCGGTATTGAGTTTGCGATTATGACGGCCACCGCTGTGCTTATTATTACCTGTCCATGTGCATTTGGTTTAGCAACACCTATGGCAATTGCGGTTGCATCCGGTATCTCTGCTCGACATGGTATTTTGGTTAAAAATGGGACTGTATTAGAGACACTGCAGTCGATTGAACATTTCGTGTTCGACAAAACCGGTACCTTGACTAAAGGAGAGATGCAATTAGTCGATTATAAGCTGTTACCTGAAGTCGATAATAAAGAGCTTCTACTCGAAATCGGTTCCATTGAACATCTTTCCGAGCACTCTTTGGGGCGCGCTGTTTCTGAATCAATTAAAGCGAGTTTGTCTCTTAATAATACAGAGTGGTTAGAGATCCATCACTTTAAAGCGTTACCTGGAAAAGGGGTGCAGGGAGAGTACCAGAGTAAAATTTTTAATATCGGCACGGCTCGATGGTTACTCTCTTTAGGGTTGGCTTTGCCACAAACGCTGATGAATTTAGCGAACGAACATTCTTTGCTGGCTCAAACTGCGGTTTGGATTGCTCGAGACAATCAAGTGGTTGGCGTACTGTTTTTGGAAGATGAGATTCGTCCTGAGGCGATTGAACTAATTCAACGTCTGAAAGACAAGGGGAAAGAGGTTACATTGCTCAGCGGTGATCTGAAAGTGGTCGCTCAGCGTGTTGCCGAGCAACTCGGTGGCATGAATGTCATTGCCGAAGTACTGCCTGAAGATAAAAATTACATTATTCGAGACCTGCAGGCAAAGGGCCAGCAGGTGGCGATGGTTGGCGATGGTGTTAATGATGCCCCTGCATTGGTTCGTGCTAATGTAGGCATTGCCTTGGGCTCAGGAACAGATGTTTCTATGGACAGTGCAGATATTGTACTGATGAATAATGAATTACTGGCGGTGGATACAGCGGTCGAGCTCTCTGCACGAACACTTAAAACCATCAAACAAAACATTGCCAGCTCAATTGCTTATAATGTAATTATGGTGCCTTTAGCCATGAGTGGTGTTTTAACCCCGTTAATTGCCGCGATTACCATGCCATTAAGCAGTTTGGTGGTGATTGGCAATGCCGCAAGAATCAGGCGCTTTTTTAGCACCAAAGCGATTAGTAAACGCAGACAAGGAATAAAATAATGGATGTCATTTACGGATTAATCCCAATGATGCTTTTTTTCGGATTTTTAGTGGTTGTCGTCTTTATTTGGATGGCAAAAACTGGGCACTTTGATGATATGGATGGCGCGGCCAATCGTATCTTTATGGATGATGAATATCCAGAGGATCTTAGCGCGACAGAAAATACACCTGCCACGACACCGACTCAAAAAATTGAGACGCCAGAAAGCGAGCAGGAAAACAGGTCACAATAAGTGTAATTGTTCTTATTACATCTTAGGGATTGAATCTGCAAGATGGCTTATCAAGAGTGATTTTTATGGTCTACACATAAAAAAACCACCAGGCCTGGTGGTTTTTTTGGGTCTGAAACGGCCGCATTAAGGCAGATGGGGGCTTGTTGTGTATTGCAGTGCGTCTGGACCTTCCTGGTCAATAATTATTTCTAATCCCCGTTTGTCGAAGAACCAGTGCGGTAGGTTATCACTCTGTATCTCCTTACGGTCAGGCTCACCAAAGCGCTTACTAATGGCGCGTTCAGTTAAATGGTTTCTTGGAATCAGTGTCAAGCTGGTGATTTTTTTAGAAAGTAACTTCTCCATTTCAGAGTTATAGAGCTCAACTTCACGTGTGCCCGTTGCGGTGGTAGTGATTTTCTTTCCCTTTTCGTATGCCGCATCCAGTTCTGCTGGACTAACCCCTAATCTAACGGCTAAAGCCGCTTTAATCGATCCGATATACATGACCGGAAAGTAGGCTTCCAAGGACTTGTTGCTTTCATCATGATCCGAAAAAATTTTAACCTCGACATCTTTACCATAGAGTGTCATGGCATCCGCCAGGCTTGAGTCGTGAATCGTCAAGCCTAAGGCATGCAGGTTTCTTGATGTATCGAACTGAGCATTCCAAGGTAACTGTGTCTTATCAATCGCTTCACGATCTGGTTGATAGAGCAAAATTAGGAGGAAGACAATAATAGAACCGATCAGCACTAGCCAAAACATCGGTAAGGTTCTCTTTTTATCTGTTTGTTTAGAGGTCATAGGGTTGAATCACTTCATCTTTTTGGTATTTTTGGTAGTAGTAGGGTGCTGAACTTCATCACTGCCAATGCCCAGTGCTTCATTCGCATTGGCATCGCGTGGCACCAGTTTTTCAATGGCTGGGTCCAGAATACCCCTGCCGGCATCATAGATCGAAATACCCGTTTGCATAAAGGTGATTAACGCCGCGACGAATATGACAACTGCCGCGAAACGTATGGTAATAATTTCACCCAAGTTGGTTTGGCTATTATCCGCAGAAAAATCATTCATGGAAAAGCCACCCGGAAAAACTTGGTCAATAATCCAATAGATGGCCACCATTGCCAAAGCAACGGCATAACTAAAAAGTAAGATGCGGCCACGTCTCCAGGCAAGCATCCAATGTGCCGAGACAAACCATGAAGATTGGACATCAGCACTGTTTTTACGTTTGTAAAGATAAAATATTGCCAGGCCAGAGATTAAAGGCACTAATAATAAAGCAAGTGTATCTCCAATTTCGAGCACAATCATTGGGATAAAGAGGTGCGTAATAATAATATTAATATTGAAAATATGGTGTGGAGTTTTCGCCGCATG
>JBNJEY010000007.1:0-31390 GCA_051746325.1 Pseudomonadota bacterium | reverse complement strand
AGATCAAGCAGGCTAATCAATTGCGGCATCGACTTACATAAAGCAATAAGACCTGGGCTTTCGTAAGCCGCATAATGCCCTTTTACGACTTCCTCAGACCTCTTTCGGTAATCATCCATAATATCTAAGTAGGTCTGAAAATCTTCAGAATCGGCCAAAATGCGGCTGACCGCTGGCAGTGCTTCTAAAAAGGGCAGTACTGCTTTTTTGCTTGGACTTCTGACGATGGTATAGGTGAAATCAGCTATTTTTTTACAAGCATCCTCACCCACATACTTAGCGATGTCCGGCATCTCAACTAAAAACGCCAAACCTGGCTCTACGCCAATACCAATTTTAAATAGAAAGTTGGCACCATCAATATAAGCATTAATGCCCTCAGGGCTCAATACTTTAGCAGCTTCCTCTAGACAGTGAGGAAACGCCTCTTTGGCTTCTGGAAAACCCGCAGTAAACCGTGCTTGGTACTGGGAAAGTAGTTCTGCATCCATGATCTTCAACTCATTTTTGTAGATAAAGGCAAAGCGATAGGGCTTTGTAGAATAGAAACTCCATTTGAAACAACCAAATTTAGCATTTCGCCAGACAGATAAATGGTGGAGACCCATCTATCTGCCTTTGACCAGCAAGGCGCTATATTAAATCCAGGGAAACTCAAATGACGTTTTAACCAAAAGTCAATTCGATTGCGGCATCTAATGTTTGACGAATATCTGCATCATCTGTAATAGGGCGAACCATGGCCATTTTACAAGCTTCAACAGGCGCTATACCCTGATTAATTAAGGTTGCTGCATAAACCATCAAACGCGTAGAGATACCTTCATCTAGGCCGTGGCCTTTTAGGTTACGTGCCGTCTCAGCAATCTTAACTAACTTATTTGCCGTCTCACGATCAACATCTCCCTCTTTCTGCAAAATACCCGCTTCTACCGAGGCTTCTGCATAATCAAAATCAAGTGCACAAAAACGCTGCTTAGTCGATTGTTTAAGATCTTTGAGCATGGTCTGATAACCAGGGTTGTAGGAGATAACCAACTGGAAGTCAGGATGTGCCTTAATCAGCTCGCCTTTTTTATCTAAAGAGAGTTCACGACGGTGATCTGTTAACGCATGGATAACCACCATAGTATCTTGGCGCGCTTCAACGATCTCATCTAAATAACAGATTGCGCCATGGCGTGCCGCTAAGGTTAAAGGGCCATCCACCCAACGAGTACCATTGGCATCTAATAGAAAACGACCCACTAAATCAGACGCGGTAATATCTTCATTACAAGAAACGGTGATAATTGGCTTGCCTAATTTCCAGGCCATATGCTCTACGAAACGTGATTTACCACAACCTGTAGGGCCCTTTACCATAATGGGTAAGCGAGCACCATATGCGGCTTCATATAACTCTATCTCATTAGACTGTGCATCATAAAATGGTTCGTTATCAATTTTGTATTGTGAAATATCCATGTCAGGTTCCTTTTTGCTTTGATTCTAGCGGAGTTAGGTCATTTAACAAAACTTTGGCTTTGTGAAATAACCTAGTGAAACAGTAGGTTTATGCTCTTTAGGTTTAAAAAAACCCCTGCCCGAAAGCAGAGGTTCCTTTTTGGTCGTTCTAATAAGAATTCGTTAATGAATTTCTTATTTATGAACACCCAATTTTTCTCTCCAGTTAGGATAAAGCAAATCAGCATCCCCTGGGAAAGATTCGAATGCACGAGCAAATTCATTATGCTCTTTAGCAAATTCGATTGGATCTGCACCAGACTTCCAGCATTCAAACGCCTGAGAAAGTGACTTAGCACCGGCTGCAGGAGAATCGATATGACCGTAAGAACCACCACCAGATGTGTTGATCAAGTTACCGTGACCTAGGTTCTCGAAGAAACCAGGAAGACGTAACGCGTTCATACCACCAGAGATGATAGGCGTAGTAGGCTTCATACCTTCCCACTTCTGATAGAAAACCGGGCCTTGACATTCGTCACGTTCGATCATGTAAGCGATATGCTTATCATCGTTTCCACCTTCCATTTTACCGAAGCCCATTGTACCCACGTGGATACCTGACGCACCCATAAGACGAGAAAGCTTAGCAAGTACAAATGCAGTGTAACCACGGTTCGCCAAAGGAGAAGTGATCGCACCATGACCTGCACGGTGATAATGTAAGTACTGTGAAGGGTAGTTACGACGAGCTGTCGTTATCATACCTGGACCACCTACATAACCATCTACTAGTAAAGCAACTTGAGGTGCTAATTCACCAAAAGTTTCTAGAACGTAGTCAGCGCGGTAAGTCATTTCATGATAATCATCAGCTGTGATGTTTGCAGAGAAAAGCTTAGTTTCGCCTGTTTCATCTTGTGCACGCTTCATAGCGTCAACCGTCAATGGAATCACTGTTTTCATAGGTGCATAAGTTTGGTTACCTTGTGGCTCATCATTTTTGATGAAATCACCACCTAACCAGAACTGGTATGCAGCTTTTGCAAACGGCTCAGGACGTAAACCTAGCTTAGGCTTAATGATCGTACCAGCGATATAACCACCGTCAACTCTTGGACGACCTAAAAGCTTCCATAGGTACGAGATATCTTGAGCAGGACCGTCATATAGGTGCAATTTAGTTTCTGGAATCCAGAAATCTACCATCTGAAGCTGGTGTACATCACCCATCGCTTGGTTGTTACCAACTGAAAGCGTTAGGAAAGAGACAACCATTGACTTACCATCGATATTGTTACGATCAAAAAGACCAAAAGGATAAGCCACTTTCATAGTCTTATTCGCTTCATCAATCTCATAGACCATTGCATCTAGGCCTTCGGTAAAATCATCTGTAGTACAAACTTTAACATTAGTACCTGTAGAAGATTCTGCACAAACGTGTGCGGCGACTTCTAGGTAACCATACCCAGCAGCAGGAGTCATTGTGTAAGCTACAAGAATGTGGTTTTGACCTTTGATCAAATCTTCTTCTTTTAGCGATAAGTCAGCATAACGATTCGACTGATCCATTTTCTATACCTCTAATTTATGGGACGCCTTATTTCTAATATTGAATGGCATCCTTACTTTTTGGCTGAAATTTAAAATATTCAACCCCCGAAATCTGAATACTTATTATATTCATAAACAAACGTTATACAAATCAAGTTTTTTTATGCCGCACATAGATAAATATCTATATAAAACACAATATCCATTAATTTAAATCAATATAACACTAAGTTAGATCAAAACTTCTTAAAAACCTGTTTACTAAAACTCTTACCCTCCAACCTTAATAAGTTAATCAACTCCTCTGCCGCAATCGACAACACTTTTCCCTTAGGGTAAGCCAGATACCAATGTCTCTGTATTGGAAAACCTGCTACATTTAAGATACTAATTTCACCTGCATCGATCTCCTTTATAAGGGTCGAAACCGCGGTCACTGTCACACCTAAATCTTGTAACAAGCCTAAACGAATAACTTCATTTCCCCCTAACACCATCTGCAAACGGGGCTGAAACTTTAACTCTTCAAACACTTTTTCAATCTGGGAACGAATACCGGAACCCATTTCACGCATTAAAAAGGTTTCATTTGCTAAATCTTCAATCTGCAGTTTTTGGCCTACCAATGAATGCGAACTATTAGCCACAAATGCCAAAGGGTTGTCCGCTAACAAGGTAGATTCGATATTGAGTCCCTCTGGAGGTTGCCCCAGCAAATAAAAATCATCTTTATTCTGCGCAATTCGCTCCAATAAACTCTCTTTATTACCAACACGCAAAATTACGGACACATTGGGATAAGACTGCATAAACTCATGAATGACTTTTGGCACAAAATATTGCGCCGTAGAAATAACAGATATTTTGACACTACCGCCAGCAAACCCCTTTAGATGGTTGATTTTTTGCTCAGCAATTGATAACTGTTCTAAAATGCCATTCACTGAAGCGTACAAGGCTTGGCCGACAGCGGTTAAATATACCTTTCGACCAATTCGCTCAAACAATGGTGCTTCAAGAATATCTACCAACTTCTTAACCTGCATAGAGACAGTCGGTTGCGTTAAATGCAACTCCTCTGCCGCTCTAGAAAAGCTATTATGCCTAGCAATACTTTCGAATACTTGTAACTGTCGTAAGGTCGCACTTCTGGCAAGAATGGATATTTTCTCAGGCATATTTTTCCTAGAATGGATTAAAAGATGGGACTGGACTTATATTATAAGCTTTAGCGGGTATCGGACATGACTAACAACTTATTAATATCAACCGTTTTAAGAAAATCCAAAAAAGCCTCGGCAGCTGGAGGCAGCACCTTGCTTGACATATTCGCTACATACCAATCACGTGTCAAAGGAAAGCCAACAACATCTAGTACATCCATATGACCATACCGCGCCTCTAAACGAATCGCTTGCTTGGGTAAAATTGAAATCCCCAACCCTGCCATAACCGCTTGTTTAATCGCTTCAGTACTACCTAACTCCATATACGGTTCAATATGAACGCCATCTTGTGCAAAACGCTCCTCGCAAGACATTCGAGTTCCTGACCCTTTTTCTCGCATTAAGAACCGTTCAATGACAAGATCTTCTACGGGTATATTCCGTTCTTTTGACAAAGCGTGCAGGGGAGGAGCAACCACCACTAATTCACTTTTAAAAAAGGGATATGAATCCATTTTCAACTCCTCTGGAACTCTTCCCATAATCGTTAAATCATATTGATTCTGTTTGATTTCGTCTAAAATCCTACGGCGATTGATCACGGTAATAACCGGCTTTACGTCCGAATAACGATTCAGAAAAGCTTTCAAAATATAAGGGATGAAATACTTCGCTGGTGTAACAACGGCAATACGCAACTCACCATCAATTCGCTTCTGTTCAGATTGGATATAAACATTTAATTCTTTCAGTTCATTGAGAATTTTCTGGCAGCTTTTGTACATATGTTCACCAGCCGGAGTCAAAAATAATTTTTTACCCACAACCTCGATAAATTTAACATCATTATTTTCTTCAAGACGTTTTATTTGGATTGAAACAGCCGGTTGAGTAAGGCTTAATTCTTGCGCTGCTTTGGTAAAACTTTCATTCCTTGCAACCGCTTCAAAGATACGAATTTGCTGGGCTGTAACGTTCAATTTGTGCATATAAAAAACCCTTTAAACTGTAAGTGCATAAGATATAAGAACTTTATTGTATAACTATTTGTTTATGATTTACATAACAAAGATTGGATTGTGCACTTTCGAGTTTGTTTTTAAGATAGGCATCAACTGAAGACAAGATGGATTTTAAACAATTCCATGAACTTGATTTCAGAATTAAGTTTTTTCAACCTAAAGAGGTAAAACTAATGGCTAAGACCTATAACGCAGGTGTTAAAGAATACCGCGAAACATATTGGATGCCGGACTACGAGCCTAAAGACTCAGACTTCCTAGCATGCTTTAAACTAATCCCACAAGCTGGTGTTCCTCGTGAAGAATTAGCTGCTGCCGTTGCTGCAGAATCTTCAACAGGTACATGGACTACTGTTTGGACTGACTTATTAACCGACCTTGATTACTACAAAGGCCGTGCATACAGAATCGAAGATGTTCCTGGTGATGATGAAAGTTTCTACGCTTTCATTGCATACCCGATCGATCTTTTCGAAGAAGGTTCGGTTGTTTCTGTAATGACTTCATTAGTTGGTAACGTTTTCGGCTTTAAAGCACTACGTGCTTGTCGTTTAGAAGATGTCCGCTTCCCACTCGCTTACGTAATGACTTGTGGTGGACCTCCACACGGTATTCAGGTTGAGCGTGATAAGATGGATAAGTATGGTCGTCCATTGTTAGGTTGTACTATCAAGCCTAAACTAGGTCTATCTGCTAAGAACTACGGCCGTGCCGTATATGAGGTTCTACGTGGTGGTTTAGATTTCTCTAAAGATGATGAAAACGTAACGTCACAGCCATTCATGCGCTGGAGAGACCGTTTCCTTTTCTGTCAAGATGCACTCTCAAAAGCTGAAGCTGAAACGGGTGAGCGTAAAGGTCACTACTTAAACGTTACGGCTGGTACGCCAGAAGAAATGTATGAGCGTGCTGAATTCGCTAAAGAGATTGGTTCTCCAATCGTCATGCACGATTACCTAACAGGTGGCTTTACTGCTAACACAGGTCTTGCGAACTACTGTCGTAAGAATGGTCTACTATTACACATTCACCGCGCAATGCACGGTGTAATTGACCGTAACCCACATCACGGTATCCACTTCCGTGTACTAACGAAAGCACTTCGTCTATCTGGTGGCGATCACTTACACTCTGGAACGGTTGTTGGTAAGTTAGAAGGTGACCGTGAAGCAACTCTAGGTTGGATTGACATCATGCGTGATTCATTCATCGAAGAAGATCGTTCACGAGGAATCATGTTCGACCAAGACTTCGGTGCTATGCCTGGTGTACTTCCAGTTGCATCTGGTGGTATTCACGTATGGCACATGCCAGCACTTGTTTCTATCTTCGGTGATGACTCTGTTCTTCAGTTCGGTGGTGGTACTCTTGGACATCCATGGGGTAACGCAGCGGGCGCAGCAGCTAACCGTGTTGCACTAGAAGCGTGTGTACAAGCTCGTAACGAAGGTAAAGAAATCGAGAAAGTTGGTAAAGAAATCCTTACTGACGCTGCTAAACATAGCCCAGAACTTAAGATCGCTATGGAAACTTGGAAAGAAATCAAGTTCGAATTCGACACAGTTGATAAGCTTAACGTTAAGCATAAGTAATTGATAAATTGGAGAATAAATAATGAGTGAAATACAAGATTACCCATCACGTATCTCTGATCCTAAGTCACGTAAGGCAGAAACTTTTTCTTACCTTCCGACTATGACTAGTGAGCAACTTAAAGCTCAGGTTCAGTACATCATTGATAAAGGCTGGAACCCTGCGATTGAGCACTCAGAGCCTGAGCGTGCAACAGATTATTTCTGGTATATGTGGAAATTACCGTTGTTCGGTGAGACTTCTGCAGACGCAGTACTAGCTGAAGTTCAGAATTGTATCAAAGCTAACCCAAACAACCACGTTCGTTTGATTGGTTATGATAACTTTTCACAGTCTCAAGGTGCCAACATGCTTATTAAGCGTGGTGACATGTAAGCTTAGATCCGCTTTAAGGTTAACGCCTTTGGTAACCTACCAAGCCTGGTAGGTTACCAATAAGTTACTTTTAAATAGATCAGGCTAGAAGTTAACTTCTAGCCGACACAAATTCTGAGAAGTGGTTAATCAAACAAGATTAACCTCTTCTTAACTTGGTTTATTTGTACATTTCTATACCTCGTGTGCAAATGACACTTGCCAGCTGGTCCCGAAACCCGGCTGGTATTTCCATTACGGTATTCCCATTATTTTAGGTTTACTCATTTTTTAAGAGTGATGAAACCTAAATTTTTTTGAAACACGGTTTGAATATAACTTGTCACGGAGAACCAATATGTCTGAAGTCAATACAATAGATCCAACACAATACATTATCAAAGATGAACCGTTTTATCACCCGGTTGCGGATGAAGTCGAACTATTTGAGTCTGGTTATGCTTCACGTATGCCAATCATGCTTAAAGGGCCAACAGGTTGTGGTAAATCACGTTTTGTCGAATACATGGCACACAAGCTAAACAAGCCACTTATTACAGTGGCTTGTAACGAAGATATGACCGCATCTGATTTAGTGGGTCGTTTCTTAATTGACGCCAACGGTACACGCTGGCAAGATGGTCCTTTAACGGTAGCAGCCCGAATCGGTGCCATCTGTTATTTGGATGAGGTTGTTGAAGCCCGTCAAGACACCACCGTTGTTATTCACCCTTTAACGGATCACCGTCGCATTTTACCTTTGGACAAAAAAGGTGAATTATTAGAAGCGCACCCCGACTTCCACCTGGTTATCTCTTATAACCCTGGCTATCAGTCGATGATGAAAGATCTTAAGCAATCAACCAAACAGCGTTTTGGTGGATTTAGATTTGATTATCCAGCAGCGGACATTGAAGCTGAAATTGTTGCCAAAGAAGCAGGGATTGACGTTGCAACGGCAGAGAAACTTGTTCAGATTGCACAGCGTTCACGTAACCTTAAAGGTCACGGCCTAGATGAAGGTATGTCTACCCGTCTATTGGTTTATGCAGCACAACTCATCAACAAAGGTGTTGACCCTAAGAAAGCTTGTAAGATGGCGCTTGTTACGCCACTGACAGATGATGATGATATTTTAGATACATTGTTAACTACCGTAGATACATTTTTTGAATAAATCCACCAGGCCTGGTGGATCCATTAATTGGATATGCACCCTGGCCTCGCCGTTGAATTTAAAATGTATAGGATAATGTTATGAGTTTTGATCTAGAAGAAGTCAAAGCATCACTGATTGAAAGCGTTCCTCAACTTGAGGAGATGCTGGACTCATTGATTCATGAAGCTTCACACTACATGAATGAACACTCTCGTGAAGAGTGGTTGGCTAATGCCAATATGCTCTCCTACCTTGGTAAGGGTCACGAAGTCGTTGTCAGTTATCTTGAAGCGGTCCCTCAAGTTGTCGCAAAAATTGAAGATGAAATTCTGGATGATATCCAAGAAACCGTCATGAAGTTATCTTCCGTTATGTCGGGGGAAGTCATTGCGCTAGTTTTAAACTCGCTGCCGATCATTGCTGAAAAAACCCGTGATATCGATCTGACTAGACAGTATCTTGCGCTTATCTACCAAATTGGTTCTAAAACACCCCGTGCTATGCGGCCAATGTTGGGCAACATTGGCGAGATTATGTCTAAACTAACCGTTTCTGGCCTTAGACGTTGGGCGCAATGGGGGGCACAAGCTCACGCGCGCAACTTTCCGGAACAAATCAAATACTTTGGTTTAGAGTCTGAAGACTCAAAAGCCGTCTTTCAACAGCAGCGTAAAGGTTCCCTGTTTATTGACTATCACCGTCCGGTAAACTTCTTTTTGCGCGCTTTTTGGGCACGTGACTTCTTTATTCGTCCAGCAGCCGCTGACTTTGAAGACTTTAAGCCCTACTTTCAAAATATGGCTCTGCACCTGCCAGATGCACTTAATGATTTAGGTGATGTCACAGGGGCTGAACTTTATCGTGCAATGGCCGCTCACTTAGCCTCCCACCTTTGCTACAGCAAAGCGGCAATTTCAATGGAACAACTATCTCCACAACAGATGTTCTTTATCGAAATTATTGAAGATGCACGCGTCGAATACAACGCCATTAAAAACTTCCCAGGCTTAAGAAACTTGTGGATGAAAGTAATCCATGCTAACCAAGAACAGATACAACTTGACCCTAAATCAGATGCTTATCGAATAGAACAACTTGCGCTTAAATTGATGGACAGAGAGCATGACCTACAAGATGTGCAGTTATCAGTTGTTGCTGATAAATTCTATGCTGAGATTGAAGACAACCTTGACAATGAAAAATGGTCTTGGGATGTCGGTATCTTAATGTTCAATGCAATGAATCTTGCAACGAACAAATGGGTCTCATTAACCGACTTAAGCAAACAACGTTTTGGCTATCGAGATGATAACCGCTTTGTGTGGGCATCTGAAGAGTGGGCAGAAATGGATGCGGGTTCCGGTGGCTACAAAGAAACCGTACGTAAGCATGTTTCTGTGATGGAAATGATTAATGAAATCGATTCCGAGTTAGTTGATGTTGACCATGATGAGATATGGGTTCTTGGCTCTGAGTTAATGCCATACGAAGATAATGGTGTTTCATGGAATGAAATGGAAGGCATTGAACCTATCTCGGATCCGTACCATTATCATGAATGGGATTACCGAGTGCAGTTGAATCGTCCAAGCTGGGTAACGGTCTATGAACGACGTGCCAGGAAAGGCGACCCGATGCTCTATAACCGCATCATAGATGCCAATAAAGGTATCGCGCACCGTATCAAGCAGATTGTAGATAAATTACAAGCCGTTGGCTTACAACGTATCCGTCGTATAGAAGATGGGGATGAATTGGATCTAAATGCCTGTGTTGAAGCCATTACAGCTATCCGTATGGGACAAGAGCCAGACCCACGTATCACCATGAAAAATGTGATTCGATCGCGTGAAGTTTCAGTGGTTATCCTTTTGGATTTATCTGAATCAACCAATGAAATGGTCAATGGTTCAGATAAAACAATATTGGAAGTCACTCAGGAGTCTGCGATTCTAGTTTCTCATGCCATTAACGGTATTGGAGATCAGTTTGCTGTGCATGGCTTCTCATCTGATGGACGTCATGACCTACAATATGTACGTTTTAAAAAGTTTGATGAACCATTTGATGGTGATGTCCAAGCTAGACTTGCAGGTATGGAAGGTGGACTTTCTACCCGTATGGGTGGTGCAATACGTCACGCTGGCCATTATCTTAATCAACAGAGCAGCAAGCAAAAATTGCTGCTGGTGATTACAGATGGTGAACCAGCAGATATTGATGAACAGGATGGTCAGTATCTCAAACAGGACGCTAAAAAAGCCGTTGAAGAATTGCAATCAAATGGCATCTACTCGTACTGTTTAACGATTGACCAATACGCAGATAAATATGTGCAAAATATTTTTGGTGCCAATCGATTCGCCATCGTAGATGATGTCTTGAAGTTACCAGAAAAATTACCGCAACTGTTTGCCAATCTGACCACATAATTAGTTAGTTTTCACTCCTAATTAACCTTTGAAACCTTAGTCAGGGAACTGACTGAGGTTTTTTTATACCACTCTCTGTTAAAATAAACGATTACAATCGATTTATTTAGGAAACCTAAAAGATGAATGCTGAACTATTTAAACAAGTTTTAACCGAGTTTTCTGATGAAAACTATCAAGCCATACTAGAAGATGCTGCTTTAGTCATACACGAAGACAAATCCTTAACATTGGGCAAAACCCAACAGGCTTATGTCATCTTTGAAATGGGTGATGAAAGCTTTGATTCTATTACTGAATTGAAAAATTCTTTACTTGAACGTGCAGATGATTTGATTGAAGAGTACTATCAGTACAACCCTGTGAGTAAAATGCACTTCAATAACCAATTACTAGCATTAATTAAAGAACATAGTGCTAATGCTTTTGTAACGATGCCTGGCCAAGAGGCTCAAGTTAAATTATTTACACACAATGGTAACGTGCTCGTTGAAAACATAGAGAGCCCAAAGTTTAAATATGGTTTCTGCTTGGTTCTAAAAGACAAAGTGTTACCGCAAGCCGTTGAGAATAAAGTTAAAAACTGGGTGTCATCCGGTAGCGCCTACGACGACTATATAAGTGTTAATGTCTGTCGTTTTAGCAGTACAGATTTAGATGATATTGAGTCCAGCGATTACTTTTAATTAACTTTGCCTCACAAAAAAGGGCGGTTAACCGCCCTTTTTTGTGCCTAAATAAACTAAATTACTGTGACAATATATTGCTTAGAATACGGCGATAATCTTTTGCTAGTTGCGATTCATTCGCTTCTAACATATTAATAATCGTCACAGCCAACTCTTGGGCTGCTCCTTCTTTATAAGTCGGCTCAGCATTTAAAATTTCAAATATCTGATTCATAGCTTCTTCGTAACCATGCTCAGCCACATAACAGATTGCTAATCCAAAACGCGCATCTAAGTTATTTGGCTGTTGACTTAATTGGCCCATCAACTCCACCAGGCCTGGCGTCTTTGCAGCCAATTCTTTAAAGGTAATCTGCCCAAGCAACGCTTTACCGGTATCAGACTGCTTATCTTTATCGGGTAAACGATTAAACAAAGCTATCGCCTGATCCAGAACATTAATATCTAACATAATCTGGATCATATCCACTGCAATGCGACTGTTGTTCGGGTCAGATTTAATGGCCTCTGTTAAAGTTGCAATGGCGGCGGGTGTTTCGCCCGAGATATGTTGTTGACGGGCTTGTTCACGTAACTCATCAGATAACCAGTAAATACCCTGTGACTTAAGTAACTCTCTTAACTCATTCTCTTGTAGCATCCCAACTTCCTGGTGAATGACCTTGCCATCTTTAAATACTTTTAGGGTCGGAACATTTATAATGGCGTAATCTTCACGCAGTTCTGGTGCCATATCAATATCCACACGTGCCAAGATAAACTGCCCTGCAAACTCATCTGCCAAATTAGACAAACTGCGTTCCATATCAATGCAAACACCGATACTTGGACTCATAAAAAGCGCACACACCGGTAATTTATAGGAGTTCATTAAAACAATCGAGTTAAAATTACTCAACGAAACTTCAAAATTATAAGCCGTGTTCATAGCAACCCTTTGTATTTTGGATAAAAAAGCAATTATAACAGTCGATCGGAAAAACAAGTATTACAAGAATTTATATCAACTATAAGGTAATCGCGTTTTCACTGGGCAAAATAGACTCAGATTCAGAACCTGCCTTAATTTATTTTTTATAGACGTAAAAAAACCCGCTTAAAGCGGGCTCTTTTTAGTTCTGAATAAACTGTCGATTAACGAACAGTTTGATCCAATGCACCTGACGCATAACGCTTTTGCATCTCTTCTAGACCAACCGATTTGATCTTAGAACCGTGACCCGCACAACCGAAAGCTTCAAAACGCGCTTTACAGATTTCCATCATCGCGTTTTCTGCAGCATTGTAGAATTTACGCGGATCGAAGTTAGCAGGGTTTTCAGCTAAGTGCTTACGAACTGCACCCGTTGATGCCATACGTAAATCCGTATCGATATTGACTTTACGCACACCATACTTAATGCCTTCAACGATTGCTTCAACTGGCACACCGTAAGTTTGACCCATATCACCACCGTAGTTATTGATAGTCTGTAGCCACTCTTCAGGTACAGAAGATGAACCGTGCATAACAATGTGAGTATCAGGAATACGCTCGTGGATTTTACGAATTTGGTCAATTTTAAGCACATCGTCAGATGGCTTAGAAGTGAACTTGTAAGCACCGTGAGAAGTCCCTACCGCAACGGCTAAACAGTCAACATTAGTATCTTTAACAAACTGTGCCGCTTCTTCTGGATCTGTTAATAGGCTACTCATATCAAGCTTATCATCAGAACCGTGACCATCTTCTTCACCCATCATACCTGTTTCTAGGGAACCTAAACATCCAAGCTCACCTTCAACAGAAACACCACCAGCGTGTGCCATCTTAACGACTTCAGCCGTAATACCTGCGTTATATTCATAAGACGCAGGTGTCTTCATGTCCGCTTCTAATGAACCATCCATCATGACGGATGTGAAACCAGACTGGATAGCACGTAAGCAAACGCCGGCATCAGAGCCGTGATCCTGGTGCATAACGACCGGAACGTTAGGATACATTTCAACGGCTGCTGCGATCATGTGTCGAAGCATTGGCTCACCAGCATACTTACGAGCGCCAGCAGAACCCTGAAGGATCACTGGAGAATCGACTGCATCAGCTGCGCGCATAATTGCACGAACTTGTTCCATATTATTTACGTTAAACGCTGGCATACCGAAGTTATGTTCTGCTGCGTAGTCCATTAATTCACGAAGTGTAATCATCGCCATTTGGGAGACTCCTTTATTTGATTCAAAAAATTTTAACTATTCTACCAAGCTTTTGGAAGCTATCCAAATAATATTGGTTTGTCATAAACACTGATGCACTTATGACTCAAATTGAACTTAGGAAACCTTAACGATTTCCATGCTATTAGTACCTCCCAAGCTACCGCGTAATTCACCGCGGGTAAGAATGACTAAATCACCCTCTTTAGCGATACCAAAAGATTTAATTCTATCCATAATAAGCGCTTTAACTTGCTTATCGTCACACCCCTCATAACTCACCGTTGAAGGATAGACACCACGGTACATTGTCACCTTACGACGCGTGTCAAGATGCGGAGTTAATGCAATAATAGGGATCCCAGAACTGATACGTGACATCAACAGTGCTGTATTACCAGATTCCGTCAAGGCAGCGATACATTTAACATCAAAATGGTTTGCTGCGTACATTGCTGACATTGCAATCGTTTCATCAACCGCCGTGAATGACTCATCAATACGATGGGTAGATTCACGCGAAGAACGCGACTTTTCAGCCTCATGACAGATACGCCCCATTGTCTCGATTACCAAACTAGGAGACTTACCGGTCGCCGTCTCACCTGACAGCATAACCGCATCTGTCCCATCCATTACCGCATTAGCGACGTCAAAAACTTCAGCTCGAGTAGGAATCGCGTTATCAATCATTGTTTCCATCATTTGCGTCGCAGTGATCGTAACACGGTTCAACTGACGTGAACGCTTGATCATTTTCTTCTGTAAGGCAGGTAGTTGTGCATCACCAACCTCAACACCCAAATCACCACGGGCAATCATAACGACATCAGAGGCCAGAATAATGCCATCTAAGGTCGCATCATCTGCAACGGCTTCAGCACGTTCAACTTTAGAGACAATACTACAGAACAAGCCCGCTTTTTGCGCTAGAGTACGGCAATATTCAACATCTTCGGCTGAACGTGGGAATGATAAGGCAAGAAAATCGGCCTGCATCTCTGCAGCCGTTAAGATATCTTCTTTATCTTTGTCGGTTAAAGCTGAGGCTGAAAGACCACCACCTTGCAAGTTAATGCCTTTATTATTAGAGAGCGTGCCTCCTACAATAACGGTACAGTTAACACGCTCACCCACTACATTATCGACTTCAAAGACCAAGCGACCATCATCTAACAAAAGACGATTCCCTGGCTTAACATCGTAAGGAAGGCTTTTATAGGTCAAACCAACTTCATGCTGGTTACCTAGATTGATATCGACGTTATTGTCTAAAGAAAACTTATCACCATCTTCTAGAAAAATTTTATCTTCCGAAAAACGTGCAATACGGATTTTAGGTCCTTGTAAATCAACTAAAACACTGACCTCATGATCATACTTGGCCGCTATAGCTCGAACTGCATCAACACGTGCTTTATGCTCCGCAGGATTACCGTGCGACATATTGATACGCACAACATCTAGTCCGGCTTTAAACATTTTTTCTAGTTCGCCTGGACGATCCGTTGCTGGCCCTAAAGTTGCAACAATTTTTGTTCTTCTTAAATTTGATGACATGAAATTTATACCTTTAAAATTTGAGTGTTTTACCGATTCAAAAAAGATGTCTCGCAAAATAAACGCCTTGCACACTGACAGCCAATCGGTGGCTGCTATGTCTTTATGTTTACTTACCGAGTCACCCTCAAATGGAAAACTCATCTTATTAGATTACTCTATTCTCAATATGACAAATAGATGAAAACCAGGCCTAATCATTACCAGGCCTGGTCAGTTAGTCAATAAAGACTAGATTATTTTTTTGTAGCTGCTTTTTCTAGCATCGTAACGGCTGGCAACTCTTTACCTTCTAGGAACTCAAGGAAGGCACCACCACCCGTAGAGATATAAGAAACCTTATCGGCGATATCATATTTATCAATCGCCGCTAAAGTATCTCCACCACCGGCGATTGAGAATGCATTTGATTCAGCAATCGCCATAGCAATCGCTTTCGTCCCTTCACCAAACTGATCAAACTCGAAAACACCGACTGGACCGTTCCAAACAACCGTTCCAGCATTTTTAATGATTTCGGCTAGCTCTGCCGCTGAATCAGGACCGATATCGAAAATCATATCGTCATCTTGAGTTTCAGAAACATTTTTAACCGTTGCAACAGCCGTTTCAGAAAACTCCTTGCCACAGACAACGTCCGTTGCTAGAGGAATTGCTGCACCACGTGCTTCCATAATGCCGTTTAATTTTTTACACGTTTCAATAAGATCTGATTCAGAAAGAGACTTACCTACGTTATAACCTGCGGCTTCGATAAAGGTATTCGCAATACCGCCACCGACAACCAACTGATCCACCTTCTCTGAAAGTGCTTCAAGCACGGTCAACTTAGTAGAAACTTTAGAACCCCCCACAATAGCAACCATTGGGCGCGCAGGATTATTTAAAGCTTTGCCTAAAGCCTCTAGCTCAGCGGCCAATAAAGGACCGGCACAGGCCGTCGGAGCAAAAGTTCCCACACCGTGTGTAGAGGCTTGCGCACGATGAGCCGTACCAAATGCATCCATAACATAAACGTCACATAAGGCCGCATATTGCTTAGAGAGCAGTTCGTCATCTTTCTTTTCGCCGACATTAAAACGGACGTTTTCCAAAAGAACCACTTCACCGTCGGCGACGTCAAAACCACCACTTAAGTACTCTTTAATCAAACGAACTTCTTTTCCTAACTTTTCAGAAAGATTAGCAGCAACGGGTGCTAAAGAGAATTCTTCCGCATATTCACCTTCTGTCGGACGACCAAGGTGAGACATTAGCATGACCTTAGCACCCGCATCTGCCGCCATCTTAATGGTGGCTAATGATGCACGAATACGCGCATCTGAAGTTACTTTACCGTCTTTAACTGGCACATTTAAATCTTGACGAATTAATACGCGCTTTCCAGCTAGATCTAAATCAGTCATCTTAATTACAGACATTCGGTATTTCCTCTATTTACATGCCGTATCACGACATGTTATTGATATAAAATTAATTTTTCCACTCCATTTTCAATCGCTTAAAAATGGAGCAGAAAATATAATCAGATCGATTAAATTAATAATCGGGTTTCTGGGCTTAGGAGTGGTTTCAGTTTGAGGCGGACTGAGGGCGCGTACAAGTTGTACGCAACCGAAAGACAACGAAAAACTGGGGTGCTAATAAGCCCAGAAAACGATTATTTGCCTACGTGTTCTACAACTCTCATCATATTACAGGTATAGCCATATTCGTTGTCATACCAAGCAACTACTTTAACGAAAGTAGTATCGAGTGCAATACCCGCCTTTGCATCAAAGATAGATGGACGTGAATCACCACGGAAATCTGTAGAAACATTTGCTTCATCAGTATAACCAAGTACACCAGCCATTTCGCCTTCAGAAGCGGTTTTCATCGCTGCACAGATTTGCTCATAAGTGGCTTCTTTTTCAAGCTCTACCACTAGATCGACAACAGAAACGTCAGAAGTCGGTACACGGAAGGCCATACCTGTTAACTTACCATTTAATTCAGGCAGTACAACACCAACGGCTTTTGCCGCACCAGTTGATGAAGGGATGATATTCTCAAGAATACCACGTCCACCACGCCAATCTTTAGCAGATGGACCATCCACTGTTTTTTGAGTGGCCGTTGCTGCGTGAACCGTTGTCATAAGACCACGTTTAATGCCGAAGCTGTCGTTAAGTACTTTAGCAACGGGCGCTAAACCGTTGGTTGTACAAGACGCGGCAGAGACAATGGCTTCACCTTTATACTCTTTATGGTTAACACCATAAACGAACATCGGCGTGTGATCCTTAGAAGGAGCTGACTGAACAACTTTCTTGGCACCTGCATCGATGTGTGCCTGACAAGACTCTTCAGTTAAGAAGAAACCAGTACATTCGATCACTAGATCAGCACCAATATCAGACCATGCTAGGTCAGCAGGGTTACGCTCTGCAGTAATACGGATCGTTTTACCGTTAACCACTAGGTTACCGTCAACAACATCCACTGTTCCATCAAAACGACCGTGTACTGAATCGAACTTAAGCATATATGCTAGGTACTCCGGATCCAGTAAATCATTGATCGCGACTACTTCGATGTTTTTGAAATCTTTAGCCGCTGCGCGGAAAGCCATACGACCGATACGACCGAAACCGTTAATACCAACTTTAATAGTCATTGAGTTTTTACTCCAAATAATGACCAGGCCTGGTTAATTTAGGCCTAGTTTAATAAAAAATTTGTTAATACTGAATGCAAATAATTAAGGTCGTCGGTAAGACGACCCGCTGAATTACTTACCAAGTACCTTGTTAGCCGTTGCTACAACGTTCTCTACTGTGAAACCGAACTCTTTGAATAATTCGCCAGCAGGAGCTGATTCACCGAAAGTAGACATACAAACCGTTCCGCCATCAAGACCAATATACTTGTACCAACCATCAGCAACGCCCGCTTCAATCGCAACACGCTTCACGCCTGGGATCAATACAGAATCTTTATAGGCTTGATCTTGAACATCATAGGCGTTAGTACAAGGCATAGAGACAACGCGTACATTTTCGCCCATCGCGTCTGCAGCTTCAACAGCTAGGCCAACTTCAGAACCGGTTGAGATAAAGATAATGTCTGGCGTACCGGCGCAATCTTTAAGCACATATCCGCCTTTCTCGATGTTCGCAACCTGCTCTGCCGTACGAGGCTGAGGTGTTAGGCTTTGACGAGAGAAGACTAATGCCGTCGGAGCGTTGCCACGCATCATCGCAATTTTCCAAGAAGCAGCAGACTCAATTGCATCACAACCACGCCAAGTTTGGAAATTAGGGATGACACGCATAGTCGCCATTTGCTCGACAGGCTGATGCGTAGGACCATCTTCCCCCAGACCGATAGAGTCATGCGTGTATACATAGATCGTACCGATTTTCATCAATGCGGACATACGTAACGCATTACGCATGAATTCC
Source organism: Pseudomonadota bacterium (assembly GCA_051746325.1). Taxonomy (GTDB): domain Bacteria; phylum Pseudomonadota; class Gammaproteobacteria; order Thiomicrospirales; family Thiomicrospiraceae; genus Thiomicrorhabdus. The sequence goes on along the minus strand of JBNJEY010000007.1, from coordinate 12,767 downwards.
ATAAACATAAAGAAGGTTGCACCGTAAACTTTGAAACCACCATGAAGCACCATACCGTTCATCATGTGCGCCATACCAAACTCACGAACACCCCAAGAGATATAGTTACCGTTAGCATTATCGTGGTGAATCTTAACGGTACCAGACCAGTTAGTCAGGTTAGAACCGGTTAAATCGGCAGAACCACCAAACATCTCTGGTAACAGAGGACCCATTGCTTCGATTGCGTTTTGTGATGCTTTACGTGACGCGATATTAGGCATTTCATCTTGAGTATGTGCAATGAACTTATCCATTTCAACTTCGAAGTTAGCGGGTAAATCACCTGACATACGACGTTTAAACTCAGAAGCTAACTCAGGATGCTCAGCTGTATAAGCTTCAAAGCGTGCGTTCCACTCAGCTTCGTCAGTTGCACCTTTCGCTTTATGATCCCAACCTGCATAGATCTCTTCTGGAATTTCAAATGGCGCATAAGGCCATTTTAGAAATTCACGTGCTGCAGCAATTTCTTCGTTACCTAAAGCCGCTCCGTGACAATCATGGGTACCGCATAGATTAGGGGCTCCAAATCCGATGACCGTACGCGTACAAATTAATGTTGGCTTATCAGTGACTTTTTTCGCTTCTTCAATCGCGGCATTGATTGCATCAGAATCGTGACCATCGACATTTGAAATAACATGCCAATCATAAGATTTAAAACGACCTGGAACGCCTTTTTCCATCCAGTCACCAATGTGACCATCGATAGAGATATCATTATCATCCCAGAAGGCAATCAGTTTACCTAGACCCAAAGTCCCAGCCATGGCGGAAGATTCATGAGATAAACCTTCCATTAAACAACCATCACCCATAAAAACATAGGTATGGTGATCAACAACATTATGTCCTGGACGGTTAAAATGGGCGGCTAAAGTACGCTCTGCCATCGCCATACCAACCGCGTTAGCCAATCCTTGTCCTAGTGGACCTGTTGTAGTTTCAATCCCTTCAGCATAACCATACTCAGGGTGACCTGCCGTTTTAGCGTGCAACTGACGAAACTGTTTGATATCTTCCATACCTAGATCAAAACCGGTAAGGTGCAACAAAGAGTACATCAACATTGATCCGTGGCCGTTAGACAATACGAAACGATCACGATCAGCCCACTTTGAATTCGTTGGGTTGAACTTCATGTGGCTATTCCACAATACTTCAGCGATGTCCGCCATACCCATCGGCGCACCAGGGTGACCCGAACCTGCTTTCTGAACGGCATCCATACTTAATGCGCGGATTGCGTTTGCTAATTCTCTACGAGTTGCCATACAACTTCCTCAATTTTTAAAAAATTCGGTGCCTGCACACCCCTCTACTAAGTTTAAGCTCTCTATCTTCGTAAGAACTTAAGGAGGAATGACAAGATAATTTGGTGCAATATTCTCTCTTAAAATGACTAAATCATCAAGTTTTCTTATTGTTTTCTTGGGTTTATTTGCTCAATATCACTGGATCTAACAGCATATTAAAGCGTGATATCTAATGAAAAAACCGCTAAACACGGCTTTAAATACCTCTTTAGATGCTCACTGGTCATTAGAATAATTAATTACAGTATAGAGTTGATATAAAACCCGTTTCTACTAGCCTGTTGAGACAATTTCATCCTCAGGCGTTACAGCAGGATCCTTTGATGAGTTCTGGACTCTTTTATTAATGGCTTCACCCGCATGTTCATACAATGACAACATAGCCGGAATCACCAGTAAAATCAGAAAGGTTGAAAAAATCAAACCAAAGGCAATTGCGGTCGCCATTGGAATCAGAAATTGTGCTTGCAAGGAGGTTTCAAACAACAAAGGGGTTAAGCCGGCAACGGTCGTTAAGGATGTTAATACAACAGCACGGACACGCTGAACGGCGGCCTCCTCTAAAGCAGCATTCACACTCAAACCAGACTCTCTGAGTCGCTTATAAAAACTCACCAAGATAATAGAGTCATTGACCACTATGCCTGACAAGCCAAAAAAACCAAACAACGATAAGATTGTCATATCCAACCCCATCCACCAATGCCCCATAATGGCACCAATCAGACCGAAAGGAATCGCCATCATCACGACCAAAGGCCAGCCATAAGAGCCAAACACCCAGGCCAGAACGATATAGATCATCGACAAACCAATCAATAAGCCAATTTTCATATCTGCCATGGTTTCTGCTTGCCGGGCGCTCTGCCCCTCCACCGAATAAACCAGACCGTACTTCGCCTCAAGCTCTGGCAATGTACTTTTAACCAATTGCGCTAAAATTTGATTGCTATTATTAACCGTTCTATCCACCTCCCCAATGACATTGACAGCCAATTGCCCATCAACATGACGCATCACATCAAAGCCACGTTGATCAGACCACGTAACCACACTATTCAAAGCCACGCGTTCACCAGATGGTGTAACAACTTGCATACGATTAATCGTTGCCAAGGTATTCTGTTCTGCGCGTGGATATTGTACACGCACTTCAACCTCATCCTCTGCATCGGTAAAGATTTGCACCAGACGACCTGAAAAAGCATCTGATAACTGACGCCCAAGAGAGAGATATGTAAAACCTAAAGCCTCACCCTGCGGAGTCAACTGATAGATTAACTGATCACGACCATAGGGCAGATCATCTCGAATACCACTCACCCCAACCACTTGCGATAACACTTCTTGTAAATCTAAAGAGGCCTGCTTTAAGAGCAAAGGTTCAGCGCCTGATAAACGGATATCGACATCACTACCCGGCGGACCGTTTCTCGGTGATTCAATCGTTAATACATCTAAGCCAGGAATAATGCCGACTTTCTGTTGCCAAACTTTTATAAACTCAACATTGCGCGTTTGACGTTGATCTGGCTCAATCAATTCTACATTCACACCACTGAAATTGGATCCCACCTGACTGCTGGTTTTATTGTAATTAACGGTTGCGATCTTAACCATACCAGGCTCAAGCTCTTGCTCAGTTTCTAACAAAGCCTGATAGAGTTTTTCAACATAATCTGCTGAGACATCTGAAGGTGTACCAGCCACAAAACGAGCGTCCGCTTGTAGCTTAGTCGACTCTGGTGAAGGAAAAAAGACAAAGCCTAAACGCCCACCCGCGAGTAATCCTATAACAAAAATCATCATCGCTACTGTAATCGATAAGGTAATCGCTCTATTTTTTAATACCCAGCGAATAATATGACGAAACTGATGATGGCGCAGATAATCAATTCCATGATCTAAGCGATAACGAATTGAACCCGGTTGAGATGGTTTTACCCCCCTTAGCGCACGGCGCAAATGACCGGGTAAGATTGTAAAACTCTCAATCAATGAGGCAAAAATCACGGCAATAATTACCAATGGAATGGCAAATAGGATATTACCCATCTCCCCACCAATCATCATTAAAGGTAAAAAAGCCGCGACCGTTGTCAATGAGGAGGCCGTGACCGGACCGAGCATACGATGAGCTCCGCCTTCTGCCGCTTGCAAAGCAGACTCTCCGCGCTCATGGTGGGACAGGGCGTCTTCACCCACCACAATGGCATCATCGACAATAATCCCCAAAGCCATAATCAACCCAAACAAGCTGACCATATTAATACTGCCACCGGCAAGATAAAGAATCATTAAGGTCGCGGCAAAAGAGACGGGAATACCAACCGCCACCCAGAAAGCCACTCGGCCGTTCATAAAAATATATAAAATCAAGACTACCAGGATTAGGCCACCAATCCCATTATTCACCAATAACATAATGCGTTGGTTCACTAAGGACCAGGTTTCATCATAAACCTGAAGCCGGACACCCTGTGGCAAAACGGGCTCAACCTCTGCTAGCCAATCCATTAATATTTGCGAGGAGACCAGTGTGTCACCACTCTCGGCACGCTGTAATTGCATCTCTATGGCAGGGTAGCCATCCACTGTTAAATAAGGTGCATTCTTGATCGCTCGACGCTCAACAACTCCTATATCGCCTAAAGAGATATTTTCAGAGTCCGAGACCACTAAAGGAATTTGATTAAATTCGTGCACAGTGCGTTTTTGCTCTAAGGCACGTAGGTCGCGCACGCTGTCATTATCCCCCACAGAACCCGCCGGATAATCACGACTCATACTGGCAATTTGATTACCAACGGCTTCAAGTGAAAGATTAAACTGTTCCAGTTTTTTCTGGGAGAGCTCAACGGCCATCTCTTCTGAAGGCATGCCGGTAAAACTTATTTTATCGATACCGCGATTAAGCAACTCGCGCTCAAACTGGCGGGCCATCGGCCGTAATTCGGCTAAATCACCTAATTCACTTACCAGCAAAACTCGGGCAATGGATTCATAACGCACAATTCGCTCGATAACCGGCTTTTCGGCATCCTGTGGCAGATTACGTAACTCATTAATGCGTTGATTTATTTGATCAACCGCCTCAATCATATCTACCCCATCTTTAAATTTCAGGGTAATCACCGCAATACCAAGTGATGACGTTGAGGTCATTTCATCCAAACTGTCTAAATTACGCAATACTCGCTCAATAGGTTCAGTAATGCTACGTTCAACATCCTCACCATTCGCCCCCGGCCAAACCACACTTACTGAAGCATAATCCAGTTCAAAACTGGGAAAGAACTGTACATTCAATTTCATCAACGCGACCAGGCCTGCTAGCAACATAATAATCATTAATAAGTTGGGCGCGACCTTATGACGAGCGAACAGGCCAATCATGCCGTGTGATTTAAAAGAGCGCTCCTTGATTGCATAATCTTGATCTTCAATTTGAAAATCCTGATTTTCATCACCCTTTAATGGTTCATTGCCCTCTGAAACAGAGCCATTAGATTCAGAGACAGTCATTGAACACCTTCAGAAACTTTTAGACCGGAAACTGCATTCGGCAAATGGGTAATATTGATTTTGGTATTAGCGGCAAATTCAGGCGAAATTAACGCCCAAAGTTTATCGTCACGCAGCACGTCACCCACCACCCTCACCTGCTGTGAGAGTAAACGCCCATCCTGAAGAATATAGACTTGGTCTTGGCCATAGAGCGCGCTGTAAGGAAGGGCAACCACTCTATCAATCGGCACACCTTGCAGAGTGACCTCCATTAAGTCGCCTGGTCGAGCATGGTTCAGTTCGGCAGGAAGGCTAAAGAAGGCATCAATACCACTGGTTGTTGACTCACCAGCCAATCGTGCCAAACTCAATGGAATCGACTTTTGATCTAAATCCACCGACCCATTACGTTGAGTATAAAAGGCTTTCAGAGTGATATTCGAATCTAAGGCTTGCTGTATCTTAGGTTGCATCATGACCGGTAATTTGGCACGTAATTCCAATGACGACATGCCATAAAAACTCAGCATACTCGCACCGGCACTCACGCGTGAACCTTCACTGACGGACACTTTTGCAATCCGCGCAGCATACGGTGCAACTAATTGACCGCGTTGTTTGTTTAGAGTCGCCTGTGCCAAAGTCGCTTTGGCTTTCGCCAAGCGCGCTTCATTCTGTACGACTTTATGTTGATTCTCTTCTACCGCTAGTTGAGAGCCCACGACAATATACTCCTGCTTGACCAGTGCTTCTCTTACCGTATCTAAATCGGTCAAAGAGGCTAAGTCTTTGGCAATCAATTGTTGGGTACGCTCTAGCTTGACTCTCTTAAGCTCTAATACCTTTTGTTCATAAAGTAAGCGTTGCTGATTGGCTTTATAAGCCAACTTTTGTAAGCGTACCTGCGCAGAGGCATCTGCAACTTCTGCCTTCGCTTGTTGTAATGGAATCTCTAAATCTGAGAGACTCATACTGACCAAAGCATCACCCTGCTTAACCGACTGCCCCTCCTTGACCCAAACAGTCTCAATCACACCCGAAATAGGGGCGGCCGCATCCACCATTGAAAATGACTCAATCTTGCCATACAAGGTTTGTACAGGGGATAAGCTTTCAAAGAGCGCTGGCATCGTCTCCACCATCCAAACCTTCTCTTTGACCTGAACAGGCGGCTGCTCTTGCTTACTACTTTTTAAGAAGACAAAAATGGCAATCGCAACGACAACAATAGTGACGGGGATGAGTACACTTCTAGAGCGCGCTTTAATAGTAGAAAATATCAAAAGATAGCCTTTAAAATTGGAGAGAGTTGGTCGATGCTTAAATTTAACTGTTTTATTGTTTTATCTCTACTTTAGTCGCCAGATCATTTTAGACGCGTGATAGACACCGAATACACAGCAGAGATAAAGAGACTTTACCATTGAAAAACGAATTCGCACAGCCATTTAAGCAGCCTTTCAGCTAAATAATAATTGACGTCTAATAGAGCCATAAAACCGGTAAAAAAATCAACCATATGAGCCTAAAGCCTTATGGCGCGACAGCAACGCCAGATGTTTATTTAAAACCTCACGGCACCGATATTGCAACCTCGGCAGACGCTACAATCCATAAACTCTATCCAAACGATAGCGCACTGGGTTACTCTAAAGGTCAAATCCAAGGTGCCTTTAGCTTCTCAAAAGCACTTCAAAAACCTCTAAATTGTGACCACCCCTGGTCACAATTTATTTATCCACAAGTTGGATAACGCTGGATAAATTCAGCAATCAACCTCACTCTTTCGCGGTCAATCGCTTCTGCGATTTCAGAACCTTGAAAACCTTGTTGAATAATCTTTTGATTATCGACCTGATTCGCAACCTCTAATACTTCCATCCAGAATTCCGCCTGCGGGTACTCTACCGACTCAAAACCTAATCGACCTTGAGCATCCGCTTTACAGGCGAGTAAAACTTTTTCAAATCCTGCAAAATCTTTTAAAGCTCCACAGCCTTTTAAAACTCTTAAGTAGGTTTTAGGTTTCAGCGATGGCAAAAAACAGTCTGAACCTACCCCATTTAATCCCTGATGAATTAAACCATGCCACCGTGTGACACGTTGCGCATACTGCTGCCATTTTTTGGGTACACGATAGCGTTCACACAACTTCGCCACAAGCGGTACCCCTGCCGCATCATGCCCATAATGTTTAGGCCACAGCTCTTCAGGGGTAATCGCTTTACCGAGATCATGTACCAGAGCCGCAAAACGAACCATTGGGTCATTTGAAAGTCTTGCAGCCGCATCCAATACCATCATCGTATGAATCCACACATCGCCTTCTGGATGATATTTCTTGGGCTGAGTCACATTGTGTAAGGCAAACAGCTCTGGAAATAGAGCAACGACCGCACCGACCCTGTCTAACACGGTAAAAAACAGGCTCGGGGCCGGAGTGTTCAAAGCTTTGACGACCTCTTGCCAAACCCGCTCAGGTGTTAAGTCAGACAGCTCTCCAGCGCGCACCATCTGCGTCATTAAGGATTGCGTCTCTGGTGCTAATTTAAAACCAAAAGGGGCTAATTTAGCGGCGAAACGCGCCACCCGTAAAACCCGCAAAGGATCTTCCGAAAACGCATCTGAGACATGGCGCAGTAGCTTATTCTCTAAATCCTGCTGGCCTCCATAGGGGTCAATTATTTCACCGGAAGGCGACTTGGCCATGGCATTAATGGTTAAATCTCGGCGAATAAGATCCTCTTCTAACGTAACACTTGGATCAGCAAACACATCAAATCCGTGATAACCCACCCCCATTTTACGCTCGGTTCTGGCTAAGGCGTACTCCTCCCGAGTTTCAGGGTGCAAAAAAACAGGGAAGTCTTTACCCACCTGCTGAAAGCCATTCGCCAACATCTTTTCAGGTGTCGCACCCACCACGACCCAGTCACGATCATAAACGGCTAACCCGAGCAAACCATCTCTAACGGCTCCCCCTACTAAATAGACATCTAAACTCACGACACGATCCTCTTTGTTTGTTTTTTTACTTTAAACCCATAAAAAAGCCGTCAATAAAGACGGCTTTTTTATGGTGACTAAACCGTCACAGCTACTGAAAGCGAGTCGTGAATTCACTCAAGTTCACGAGGATTGCGACCCGCTTCTTTGCGGTAAAAATTGTAACGTTCTCGAATGTGATGCGGCGCGGCATAGGTTGAAATAACCCACTCCAATCCACTTGGCATAAAACCAAATATTGATGAAAAATCGCTCTCTGAAACCATATCCTTTTTCAGCATCAATAGCTGAGATGAAGATACGGACGCCACGGGCGAAAACGCACCAAATTTAGCCATAATCGCAGCATTGAGGCGACATATAGGAAAAACAATGGCTTCTTTCTGCATGATTTCTGCCACTAATTCACCCAACGCCTTAAGTGTCAGGCGCTCTTCACCCACCACCTCAATTTTTTGACCAAAGGTCGCAGAGTTGCGAATTGAGCCAACAAAAGCTAATGCAAAATCTTTAACCCAAACAGGTTGTACAACAGTATTGGCGTTGGCCACCATCAATAGCGACATACGCTGCAACTGTTTAACAAAACGTGCCGTAGTGTCGTCATTTTCGCCAATCAGCAGACTGGGTTTAAAAATGGTCACATCTGCATTAACAACACTGTGCATTAAGTTATCCACTTCTGCCAGCAGACCAAACCAATCGTTGCCTGGTTGATCAGAGGATGCACCTATTTGTGACAAACTCAAAACACGTTTAACGCCAGCGCTCTCTGCAGCCAACTTGAGCTTTTGGTTAATATGCATTAGCTCCGACTGTTCAACCATCTCACTGCCCGCTGAACGATCAATGGTCAAATTCACCATAATATCCGCACCAGCAAGCGCCGATTCGAGTTCGTTGGCATTATCAAAAGAGGTTAGAGCCCTTACAACCGTATTAGAATAGAGGGAAAATTCACGATATCTTTCGGGTCTGCGAACTAAAAGAGTTACTTCATAACCCGCTTTAGACAACTCATTGACCACTTCTTTGCCAACAAATCCTGTGCCACCAAAGACGCTTACTTTGTTTCCTAATATCACGCTAAAATCCAGTTATTTGATTCGAATCGGAAAAGAATAAGTAAATACCGAGGATGGGTCAAGTTTTTCATCATTAAAATATTTTCAAAAGAGCTCTAAAATGTTCCGTCCAATGTTCGTATTATGGACAGAGTGATTTTGGTATAATCGGACTATTACAAAAAATTCTGCACCAGAAATAGGAAAAAATTTATGAACATGATAATGGTATCGGCTTACAAAAGTCTAAAGAAACAAGAACTTTTCCTTTTTGTAGCCAAAGAAACCGATCTAGAAGAGTTACCAGACGAACTTTTAGTCATGTTCGGCGAGCCCGCTCATGTGATTGATTTTGAACTCACGCCTGATAGAAAAATGGCGCGCGGTGATGCGGCAACCGTTTATGAAGCGATGATTACGAAAGGCTTTTATATGCAAATGCCTCCCGCAGAATTTGAAAAGATGGGCAATATGGCACCACCACCAGAACGTTTAGATAATATCTTTTAAATAAAAACTAGATCAACCAGGCCTGGTTAAAAAGTTAATAACCAAACAGTTTACTCAGGTATTTACAATTTTAGTGTTGTCGATACAATAGAAGAGTTAATCTCATTCACCCATTTTAAAAGGAAATACCATGGCTTTTACACTTCCATCTCTACCTTATGACTACAACGCTTTAGAAGTATCTATCGATGCACGCACTATGGAAATTCACCACACCAAACATCACCAGGCCTATGTCACGAATGTCAATGCAGCGATTGCTGGAACTGAACTAGAAGATAAGACGCTTGATGAACTTTGTGCGGCGGCCGGGACTCTGCCTCCTGCGGTGCGTAATAATGGTGGTGGACACTGGAATCACTCATTCTTTTGGGAGGTCATGACCGGCGACAGCATGGGTGCACCCACTGGCGCATTAGCGGATGACATTACCGCGACTTTCGGTAGTTTTGAAGAGATGAAAACTAAATTCAACACAGCTGGAGCGACTCAGTTCGGTTCAGGTTGGGCTTGGTTAACTCTCTCTGCCGATGGTAAGTTAGAGATCTCTTCTACCCCTAACCAAGACAACCCTCTAATGGATTGCGCCAAGGTTCAAGGAACGCCTGTTTTAGGTCTTGATGTTTGGGAACACGCCTACTACCTACGTTACCAAAACCTTCGTCCAGCCTACATGCAAGCTTGGTGGGACGTTGTTAACTGGAACAAGGTATCAGACCTTTACAGCGCTGCAAAATAAGCCGCTTAATGACTCAAGCCATTTATTCCGTAAAAAGTTAAATGGCTAAAAAAGCTCGAATAGCATTCGGGCTTGCTGTTCAATCCCCCCGTATTAAACTTCCTCCTATCAATCTGAGGCGAACCAACGCCGATCCAACAAGACTGTATTACCTTATGCAGCAGGTCACCAGGTAATAAGTAATTTTATCAAAAGCAAGTTTCCTCTTAACTAAGTTCTGTTAATATATGATTGATAACTTGATTTAAAGCAAACCCCTCTTAATTACAATTATTCATCTGGAGATGATTATGAATCCACTTAACAGTATTAAAGGCACTATCGTCCTTGGTTTTATTACCGCTATTTTAGCGATTTTTGCTCTCGACCTGCCTAGCATGTACGCAGCTGCATCAGGCTATGGTAGTTTTTCATTCCTAATTACGGTATGGCTACATGTTTTAGCGGGGATCGTCTGGATCGGTTTACTTTACTATTTCAACTTTGTACAAGTTCCAGCAATGGGTGCCGCCTTAGTAGATTCTGACGGACCTGGGCCAGCGGCAATCGGTAAGTATATTGCGCCACGCGCTTTACTTTGGTTCCGCATGGCGGCTGCAACTACATGGTTAGTGGGTGTATCACTACTTGCTCAAGCGAATGGTGCTGGTTTCCAAGGGATTATGGATGCATTCTTATTTGCAGAAGGTTCACAGGTAATTGGTTTAGGGGCATGGTTAGGGACGATTATGGCATTTAATGTTTGGTTCCTAATCTGGCCTAAACAGCGTAAAATCTTGGGTCTGGTTGAAGCAACTGCTGAAGAAATTGCAAAAGCTAAATTCGTGGCCGCAATGGCTTCTCGTACAAATGTCGTCCTTTCAGTTCCCATGCTACTGACTATGTTTGCGGCTCACATCTAACCGTTAGAGAGTGATTCTAGGTTAGCTTTTAGATTTGCCTTATTTGTCTTAGATATAAAAAACCGCCGACCGGCGGTTTTTTATTATCTCGTGACAAGGTCGAGAATTTAAATCGATTAACCCCCTCTCAGAATCAACGCTCCAAACCTTTAAAAATTTCTTTTAATGGGATAAACGAGCATGGCGAGCAATAGGCTATGACATTTGAGTTATCGATAATGGAATACGTGCAATGAAAGCCCTTTACAAGATATATGAAATATGTCATTTAATTAGTCTATAAATCACCATAAAATGTGTTTACCGACTAATTTTTCATCAAAGGGTGTTCGCCGTGATTTGCTTGAGGCGATGAAACAGGTCGCTTTAACGGGACAAGATCCATTAGAGCAAATCCCATCAATGGGCTGTTCAATTAAGTGGAAAGTGTGAATTTTCAATTCAATCTAGGCTTTTTTAAGCTACTATTGAATGCCTTAATTTGATAATCTATTCAACACGATTAAGCATTAATGGGTTAGAAAACGGCTTAAACAAACCCATAAAATCCACTATCAATATCGGCACTGTCGCGTTTTATTGTTCCATTATTTTTTTTGTAACGTCTTACGACCATAAGGAATACGATGCCTAAACCATTTCAAGTGCTATTAGCACCAGACAGTTTTAAAGGCTCTTTAAGCGCCATCCAGTTTTGTGAAATCGCCACCCAAGTGATTCAAAGTATTCAACCGAGTGCTTTGGTCATTTCGCGCCCTATGTCAGATGGCGGCGAAGGCTTTGTGGACAGCTTTGTGTTTGCTGGCCTGGCTGAAAAACAGTCGCTTTGGACTGCAAACGCCTTGGGGCGCAAAACCAAAGTAGCCTTTGCTTGGCAAGCCGACTCTAAAACCGCCATTATAGAGATGGCGCAAGCCTCTGGCCTACCGCAAATTCGTCAGGAAGAGCGTAACCCGCTACAAACCCATACTTATGGTACCGGCCAAATGATTCAAGCCGCTTTAGAGTTAGGGGCCAAAAAAATAATTTTAGGATTAGGCGGCTCGGCGACTAATGATGGCGGTGCCGCAGCACTACAAGCTTTGGGCATTCCTGTATTAAATCATAAGGGCAAACCGATTGGATTGGGCGGACAAGCCCTTGCACAGATTGCACAGATAGGCGAAATTCCTGCCCATCTGTTACAAATAGAGTGGCAACTGGCCTGTGATGTCACCAATCCCCTGCTCGGAGAGCATGGCGCGACCCACGTTTTTGGCCCGCAAAAAGGCGTCACGGAAAGCAATTTCGAAATCTTAGAAAAGGGGCTGGAGAACTGGGCGGATTGCATCCAACACAAAACGGGCAAACTCATTAAAGAGGTGCCAGGCGCAGGTGCCGCAGGCGGTATGGCGGCTGGTTTTATCGGTTTACTCAATGCCAAGGTGACACCCGGTTTTGATATTCTCAATGAACAGCTAAAGCTTGACGCTCTAATATCCGCAGAACCGTTCGACTATATATTGACGGGTGAAGGCCGAATGGATAAACAGACCCGTTTTGGCAAACTCCCGATGCGTATCGCACAGCTGGGGTTAAAGCATGGCGTACCGACCATTGGTCTGTGCGGTAGCCTGCAATGTTCGCCAGAAGAGCTACCTGAGTTTAAAGCGCTGTTTAGCATTATGAATCAACCTATGTC
>JBNJEY010000006.1:0-31710 GCA_051746325.1 Pseudomonadota bacterium | reverse complement strand
AGATCGAACTCTTTACCCGTTCTAGACAGTGCGACAATTATTCCGAAACCTGCAACGCCTGTAATCGCATAGATAATTACATAGAACATGGACGCTGAATAGCCTTCTGGCGTAGCCGCTATGACACCTAGTAATAAGAAACCGATGTGACCGATACCTGAATAGGCTAATAGACGCTTAAGATTGTCCTGTGCAATCGCGACAATAGAACCAATGACCATCGATAAGATAGAGATAATAATAATAAGCGACTGCCAATCTTCAATCAGACCAGGCATCCCTTCTGCTAGCAGACGATATAACATTGCAAAACCAGCAATTTTGGGCGCAGTACCGATGTATAAGGTTACAGCGGTTGGTGAGCCGTGATAAACGTCTGGAACCCACATGTGAAATGGCACAGCGCCTAACTTAAACGCTAAACCAATCACGACGAAAACAACACCAAATGAGAGCACAACACTATCAACCTGTCCAGAAGCAATAATTTTGGCCATTTCAGGGAAGGTGATTGATCCGGTTGCACCATAAATCATTGAGAAACCGTATAAGAGCATTCCTGTCGCTAACGCACCCAGTACAAAGTATTTAAGAGCGGCTTCTACAGCATGCGCGCAGTCTCTACGTAGAGCTATCATCGCAATCATCGCCAGTGACATAATCTCTAAACCAAGATACATGGTGATCATATTGTGGGCGGAGATCATAACGAACATGCCCAGAATACCGAACAGCCCTAATACAAAGTATTCGCCACTGAAGAACTTATGTTGTATCAAATACTCTCTTGAAAAGAGGAAAATTCCCATTGAAATGGCAATGGTAAAGAGTTTAAGAATGTCCGCAAAACTATCACGTACAAAACTACCATCAAAGGTAATGACTTGAGCGGTCGTAAAGCTGCTTAATATTAGGTAACCAACAACGACTAAACTGATCTGAGTCGCATAATAGGTAGCAAATTTATAACGTTTTGACCAAAAGGTATCTGCAACCAAGATAAAAGAGATTAGCGCCAATAACGCCATCTCTGGTATTGCGGGTGCAAATGCTGGAATCACAAAATTCATATTGTTAACTCACCTATTCCGAATTAAAGTTTAGAGGTTGTTGCTTGAACAAGTAACTGTTCAACAGAAGAATGCATGACTTCTATTAATGGACTTGGGAACACACCCAGTGCAATAATCGCAATTGCAAGTGTCGCCATAATGGCAAACTCACGTTTATTTAGATCTTGTAGTTTCTCAACGTTCTCATTGGTCACGGGACCGAAGAAAACGCGTTTTACCATCCATAGTGTATAAGCAGCACCGATCACCAAGGTTAATGCAGCAAGCGTTCCGTACCAAAGGTTAGCTTTAAAGGCACTTAGGATAACCATGAATTCACCAACGAACCCAGAGGTACCTGGAAGACCTACATTCGCCATAGAGAAGATGACTGCAAACAGAACGAACCATGGCATTTTATTAACCACACCGCTATAAGCCGAAATTTCACGCGTATGCATTCGATCGTAAAGCACACCAATGGCTAGGAACATGGCACCCGATATGAAACCGTGGGAGATCATTTGAACCATAGCCCCTTCCATACCTAACTGTGCGCCTTGCATTGAACCAGTTGACTGAACAATGTCATACACTAAGAACATCCCTAGCGTTACAAATCCCATATGAGAGATTGAGGAGTAAGCAACCAATTTCTTCATATCATTTTGCGCAAGTGCAACAATACCAATGTAGACAATGGCGATTAATGATAATGCAATGACCAACCAATCCAGAGTCATTGAGGCATCCGGAGTAATCGGTAGACTGAAGCGAACGAAACCATACCCACCCATTTTCAACATAATGGCCGCAAGCACAACAGAACCTGCTGTGGGTGCTTCAACGTGCGCATCTGGCAGCCATGTATGCACAGGGAACATTGGGATCTTAACCGCGAAAGCTGCTAAGAATGCCAGGAAGATCAGAATCTGCGCCGTCATTCCTAAATGCATACCGTGGAAATCAAGGATTGAAAAGCTACCTGATTGGTAATACATATATAGGAACGCGACCAACATAAAGACCGACCCTAAAAAGGTATAGAGGAAGAACTTTAATGTTGCATAAACTCGACGCGGCCCACCCCATTTACCGATGACGATAAACATTGGTATTAATAGGGCTTCCCAGAACACATAGAATAGAATCGAGTCGAGTGCAACAAACACACCTACCATAATCCCACCCATAATCAGGAAGGCACCCATATACTGTTCAACACGGTCTTTAATAATGTCCCATGCAGAAGCAATGACGAGCACTTGTGTAAAGGTGGTTAGCAATACCAAGGGCATAGACAGACCATCAATCCCTAAATGATAGTTGATATTAAACATGGGAATCCATGCAATATTTTCTACAAACTGCATAGAAGCCGTCGAATTATCGAATCCAATCCATAATGGAATTGAAAGAATAAACGTTAGCCCAACGGTTATAAGTGATAACCATTTTGCGAGAGTCTCGTTATTACGACCTGCAAACAGTACTAATAGACCACCCAAAATAGGTAGCCATATCAATGTACTTAAAATAGGAAAGCTTGTTAGCATGAATTCCAGTCCCTTTTCTTCTTATTCTTTTTAATTACCAAAGTGTCCAAACTAGCATTGCTAGCAGGCCTAAAATCATGACGAACGCATAATGATACATGAAACCTGTCTGAGCTTGACGTAACACCTTTGCAGAGTTAGCCACGGCCATAAAAGTATTTTTCACCAGACCGACATCAATGATTTTTGTATCAACGACACGGCTAAAGAAATGCCCTAACTTGCGTGTCCCATTTACAAATACGAGGTCATTTAAGCGATCAAAACCATATGCACTGTCTAGCACGTAGAAAGCACGCGGACACATTTTCTTTAATTTAGCAGGCATTGTCGGTACTTTGATATAGAACAACCATGCTAAGAACACCCCTGATACCGCTAGGATAACGGGCAGCGTCAGGAATGAGTGGACAATCAAATCTATCGCACCATGGAAGTAATTTGTGTAGACCGCAAGCATCACGTCATTAGCAGGTTGTACATAAATGGCATCACCAAAATAGGCACCACTTAGCATCGGCTCAATCATTGGTAAGCCCATTAGTGCGGCCGGAATCGCCAATAACACTAGTGGTACAGTAATAACCCATGGTGACTCTTTGATCTGATGTGTTTTCACATATTCACTCTCTTCTCCGTGGAAGACGAGGAAGAACATTCGGAAACTATAGAATGCGGTGATAAAGACACCTGCCATTAATAATAGATAAGCAAATGATGAACCGAAACGTTCTGCTTCATTAAGCGACAGTAAAATACTGTCTTTTGAGAAGAAGCCTGAGAATCCTGGGAAACCAATTAAGGCTAATGAGCCGACTAACATGGCAATGTAGGTGATTGGCATATACTTTTTCAGCCCACCCATATCGGAAATTTCTTGCCTATGGTGCATCGCGATAATCACCGAACCTGCCGCAAGGAATAACAAGGCTTTAAAGAACGCATGGGTTAACACATGGAACATACCTGCTGCGTAGGCAGATGCACCCATTGCAGCAATCATATAACCCAATTGGGATAAGGTAGAGTAAGCAACAACACGTTTGATATCTGTCTGTATTAAGCCTAACAAACCCATTAGAAAAGCGGTTAATGCGCCGATAATCAGTACTACACTCAAGGCCGTTTCGGAGAGTTCGAAAGCTGGTGACAAACGTGCAATTAAGAACACCCCTGCTGTTACCATTGTGGCGGCATGAATTAAGGCCGAAATAGGCGTTGGACCTTCCATGGATTCTGGAAGCCAAACATGTAATGGCATTTGTGCTGATTTACCCATTGCACCTATAAATAACAGAATCAACATCAAAGTAATCATTGACCATTCCACGCCTGGAATGACTTCAATCATAACGTCTTGATTTGCCGCTAACTGCGCGAAGAACTCATTGTAATCCATGGTATTGAAGTAAACGAAGACCATCGCAATCCCAAGAATAAATCCTAAATCGCCGACTCGGTTGACTAAGAATGCTTTTAAGTTTGCCTGTATCGCTGATTCACGTTTCATATAGAAACCAATCAAGAGATATGAGACAAGCCCTACTGCTTCCCAACCAAAGAAGAGTTGTAGAAAGTTATTCGCCATAACCAAGGAGAGCATTGAGAAAGTAAACAGTGAGATATAACTGAAAAAGCGCTGATAGTAAGGGTCATTATGATCATAGTCTTCATCGTGATCCATATAACCTACTGTGTAGATATGGACCATTAATGAGACAAACGTCACCACCAACATCATTGTTGCTGATAGTTGATCAATCATAAAGCCAATTTCGAAACGAATTCCGTCAGAGACCATCCAGGTATAAAGGCTCGCGTTATAAGCTTCTGTGCTATTGAGGACAAACATATTAAAGATGTAAGCCGACAAGAGCATTGAAATAGCGACACCAATAATCGTCACAAAATGCGCACCACTACGGCCTATCTGACGTCCAAACAAACCTGCAGCCAGGGCACCTATAAGGGGAGTAACAAGAATTAAGGTTAAAATCGTGTGTAACATTAACAACTACCCTTTTAGTGAACTAAGATCATCAATATTGATGCTCTTACGTTTACGGAATACTAAAACTACTATCGCCAAACCAATGGCGGCCTCAGCAGCGGCCACGGTCAGGATAAAGAAGACGAAAATCTGTCCTGTTATATCATTTAGGTAGTGTGAAAAAGCGACAAGATTTGTATTAACGGCCAAGAGCAATAACTCAATCGACATCAGTAAAACAATGACGTTTTTTCTATTTAAGAAAATACCCGCCATACTAATCATAAATAGGACAGCGCCAAAAATTAGGTAATCAGAAAGAGCAATCATTTTTCGTCCTCTTCTTTAGTCGGGAGATCTTTTTCAACCACTGTGGCCATTTTGACCATTCTGAAACGGTCAGTCGCTAATGTCTTAACTTGCTTATCGATACTTTGATATAAAACTTCAGTTGTTGGACGTCGACGAAGCGTTAAGGAGATAGCCGCAACAATACCCAGCAATAACAAGACGGCTGCTAATATAAAAGCATAAACATGAGTGGTATATAACGGAATCGCAATCGACTTGGTGTTGTTGCTATCCGCTGAATGATTCACAGGCACACCCGTTATTTCGATACCGAAATGCTCTGGCCCAACGACGAGATACATCATGGCAAAAATAGCGATGGCCGCCATCACACCTAAAGGGAGGTATTGGGTAAAGCCCTCCTTTAATACACTTATATTGATATCCAACATCATAACGACGAATAGGAATAACACCATAAGAGCGCCAACATAGACCAGTATTAAAACGAGACCGAGGAATTCAGCCTGAGCCATAATCCAAACGCCGGCCGTAGCAACAAAAGCGAGTATTAACCAAAGCGCGGCTTTTACTGGATTCTTGATGGTAATCATCATAAGCCCAGCAATTGTGGCAACTGCGGTTAATAGATAAAAGATAAATAGTTCAAATGTCATATTGAGTTCGCTTTCCGTTATCGATACTTAGCATCAACCGCGCGATCTGCAGCGATTTGAGCTTCATGTTTGTCGCCAAACTCTAAAAGTTTGTCTTTCGTCATAATATGAGGACCCCGTTCTAGATAGGCATATTCCAATACACGTGTCTCAACAACCGCGTCCACCGGACAAGCTTCTTCACAGAAGCCGCAGTAGATACACTTGAACATATCAATGTCGTACTGTGTCGTTCTACGAGAGCCGTCTTCACGCTCTTCTGATTCAATGGTAATCGCATTGGATGGGCAAACGGCTTCACACAGTTTACAAGCGATACATCGCTCCTCACCATTTTCATAACGACGCAGTGCGTGATGACCGCGGAAACGAGGAGAGAGAGGTGTTTTTTCTTCTGGGTAGCGGATGGTAATTTTTCTTTTAAAAAAATATTTACCCGTTACGCGCAGACCTCTGAATAAATCAAGGAGGCCCCAAGTTTTTATTTGATGCTTTAAAAATCTAACCATATCACCCTCTAAATTAATTAAACCAAGGACCGAAGTCGAAGTATTTCATAACGCCGACCACAAATACCCAAAGGATCGTCACTGGAATTAGTACCTTCCAACCCAAACGCATCAGTTGATCATAACGGTATCTTGGGAAAGTCGCTCGTAACCAAAGGAAAACGAATAATAATAAAGAAACTTTAAACGCTAACCAACCTAATTGAGGAACCCAAGCGAAAGCGGCTTCTAAATAAGCAATGCCTTCAAACGGAGATAACCACCCTCCAAGAAACATAATAGATGTCATAAATGAGATTAAAATCATCATGGCATATTCAGCCAGCATGAAAACACCGAATGTTATGCCTGAGTAATCAACGTGAAAACCCGCAACAATCTCAGCCTCCCCTTCAATGACATCGAATGGCGCACGGTTAGTTTCAGCTAAACCAGAGATAAAATAGACAAAAAACATCGGTAACAATGGTAATAGATACCAATTGAGCATACCGCCCTGTTGACCATTGACAATTTCAGTGAGGTTCATGCTTCCGGCAATCATTAGGACTGTTACCAGTGCAAAACCCATCGCAATCTCGTATGAAATTTTCTGAGCGGCACCACGCATTGCCCCTAAAAAAGCATATTTGGAGTTAGAAGCCCAACCGGCAATAATGACACCATAAACCAATATCGATGAAACGGCTAAAATGTATAGAACACCCGCATTGAGATTGGATACAACCATGCCATCGGCAAAAGGAATCACGGCCCAAACCGCAATCGCTGGAGCGATTGCTAATACAGGCGCAATAATAAATAAGAATTTATTGGCCTGATCCGGAAAGATGATCTCTTTATTCATTAATTTAATGGCATCTGCAATCGGTTGCAATAAACCAAAATAACCTACTCGGTTAGGCCCCATACGAACTTGCATAAAACCAATGACTTTACGTTCAGCATAGGTCAACCAAGCGACTACCAACATAATGGGTAGCACGACAGAAACCGCCTGAAGGACTAAAGTAATTAGAATAGCCAACCATTCGAATAAGAAGGTTGATAAAAAAGCTTGGAGAGTCTCAAACATCAGTATTATCCTCTTCCCATAGTCGTTGGATCAGCATCTGGTGTTGCTTGTAATGAAGGCGATCTTCTGACCACGGCATCCACTTGATAAGGTGACACTATCTGAACTTTAGAATCATTGTTAGTTGCAGGCAATTGGCTCTTTACAGCCGTAAAATCTACCTTGTCAGCGGTATTGTCCAAGAGTTCACGTAACACTTCATTACTATGGACGTAATCAAAACCAGCAATATCAAACATATTACCCAAAACACGCAATACCTTCCAAGCCGCTTTCGCGTCGCCTTTAGGTTCTACTGACATTTTAAATGATTGCTTCAGGCCATTGGCATTAACGAAAGTACCAGCCGTCTCTGCAAAGGTTGCAATGGGCAGCAGAACATCGGCATATTGACGCTGTTGTTCGCTGTCGAAAGCCGTTAAATTAACAACAAATTCAGCATTGTTCATAGCGGTAACGGCGGCATCAGCATCTGTAAAATCGGCTTCAACTTCAATATTCATATTAATAAATGCTTTTAAGCCATCATGCACCATTTGAGCGCTGTTCTTACCCGACTTAGGTAGGAAGTTAACTAAGTGAGCACCGACTTCATTCGCGGCTAACGGTAGAATATTAAGCGTAGTTGAGCTGTTTTCAGCAATAATACTGGCCAATTTCTGCAGAACACCATAGTCTGCGTGCATTTGGCTGATCTGACCTAACATAATGCTAGATTTTTTAGCCTCCACAAGTGTTGTTGCAATGGCAATATGCTCATCAGTCGGTTGAATTGTATTCAACCAGGCCTGGTCAGTTTGACCCGCGATATCCAGTACCGCTTTAGTGATACCAGCAAGGTTGGAGACCATTCCTGGCTCAATACTCGGCTGTGTTGTTTTATAGTTAAAGTCGAACTTCACCGGATTGACGACAGCAATCTTGGCGCCGTCTAGGAAGGCTTTACGGATACGGTGATTAAGAATCGGTAACTCTTTTCTCAGGTAAGAACCGACAATTAAGACTGTCTCTAATGTTTCAACGTCTGCGATATCATGTGTCAGAGTTGGCATATTAAAACCGGTTTTGTCGATCGAAAAATCAACTTGACGATGACGGAAATCGATATTTTCAATGCCGACACCGCGAGCCATTTTTTGCAGTAAATGTAACTCTTCTAAAGTTGAGTTCGCTGAAGCTAATACACCTACATCTTGGCTGTTGACTATGCTCTTTTGTAAACCTGCAACGGTAAATTCAAGCGCCGTCTCCCAATCAACAATATCCCATGATCCATTCTGTTTGATCATTGGCTGGGTTAAACGCGTGTCAGAGTTAATGCCTTCATATGAGAAACGATCTCTATCAGACAGCCAGACTTCATTAATTGCCTCATTCTCACGAGGCACAACCCGTTTTACATCATTGTTTTTTGAGTGCACAATAATGTGAGAACCCATGCTGTCATGAGCTGAAATAGAGTTATGGGCTTTAAGTTCCCAAGCACGTGCTGTATATCTATATGGCTTAGAGGTTAAAGCACCTACTGGGCACAAATCAATCATATTACCGGACATTTCAGAGGTAATGGACTTCTCTATATAAGTACCGATTTCCATCCATTCACTACGACCTGTCGCCCCTAGCTCCTTCATCCCTGCCACTTCTTGGCCGAAACGAACGCAACGAGTACAGTGAATACAACGCGTCATGTCAGTTTTAATCAAGGACCCAACATCGCGATCGCTTACGACACGCTTTGCTTCGCTATAACGGGAAATATCCTCCCCATAGTCCATAGAAACATCTTGTAGCTCGCACTCACCACCTTGATCACAAATAGGACAATCAAGAGGGTGGTTAATCAGCAAAAATTCCATTACAGACTTCTGTGCCGAAATGGCTTTTGCTGATTTAGTATGCACCTTCATACCATCTGTGACCGGAGTGGCACAAGCAGGCAATGCTTTCCAAGCCCCTTCAACTTCAACAAGGCACATGCGGCAGTTTGCTGCAATTGATAGCTTCTTGTGGTAACAAAAACGGGGGATTTGAATCTGAGCGTCATCTGCAACATCAATCAGCATGCAGCCTTCTTGAGCTTCGACCACTTGTCCGTTTATCTCAATTTTTACCATAATTCTTTAACCTAAGTTCCTGATGGAAGCTAATATTTTCCACATACCCAGTATCTGGGTGGCAGAAATTATTTGCTACGATCGTAAATACTGCATCCATGTTCAATATAGTGAACAAATTCATCTTCAAAGTGTTCTAGAGCACTCGTCAAGCCAATGGTGGCTGCGTCGCCTAAACCACAGATAACATTACCCATGATTTTCCCGGAGACGTCTTTTAATGCTTGAATATCTTCTAGTTTGCCCTTACCTTCGACAATTCGAGTCAAAACACGGTATAGCCAACCAGTTCCTTCTCGACAAGGTGTACATTGACCACAAGACTCATCCCAATAAAAGTGACTTAGGTTCTGCATGACTTTTACGATGTCTGTTTGATCATCCATAATAATCACCGAACCCGCGCCCAGAAATGAACCCGCCTTCGCGATGGAATCATAATCCATGTTCATTTCAAGTGCTTTTGCAGCAGGTAAAATGGCAGTGGATGCACCGCCTGGAATGACCGCCTTGAGTTGACGTCCTTTCCAAATACCGCCTGAAAGTTCTAATAAGTCTTTAAATGGAGTCCCCATACGCACTTCAAAGTTCCCTGGATTATTAATATGTCCAGAAACTGAGTAACATTTAGTTCCTCCGGCGTTACTCACACCTAAATCATTAAACCAATCACCACCTTTCGCTAAAATCATAGGAATAGAGGCTAAGGTTTCAGTATTATTGACAGTGGTTGGTTTGCCGTATAAACCATAACTTGCTGGGAAAGGTGGCTTAAAGCGTGGCTGGCCTTTCTTACCTTCGAGAGATTCAATCAAAGCAGTCTCTTCACCACAGATGTAAGCCCCGGCACCCAAATGGGTAAACAGATCGAAATCAAAACCAGAGCCTAGTAAATCATTACCCAAAAAACCTGCTTCTCGCGCTTGTTTAATCGCATTATTAAAACGCTGATAAGGTTCCCAGAATTCGCCACGTATATAGTTATAACCCGTGGAAGCACCAATAACATAGGCGGCAATTGCCATACCTTCAACTAATGCATGTGGGTTATAACGGAGAATATCTCTATCTTTAAAGGTTCCAGGTTCACCTTCGTCAGAGTTACAAACAATGTATTTCTGGCCTGGCGCGAAACGGTTCATAAAACTCCATTTCAAACCGGTCGGAAAACCGGCTCCACCACGCCCACGAAGATTAGAGGTTTTAACTTCTTCTATGATTTCAGAAGGGTCTAATTCGCCTGACAATACTTTTTTCCAGACTTCATAACCACCATTAGCAACATAAGTCTCTATGTCCCACGAGTTTTCTAGGTGGTTTAAGCGGAAACAGTTTTCATTTTGTTCAACCATCTATTTCTCCCATTCAGCGAGAAGTAAATCAATCGATTGATTTGTTAAATTCTCATGATAATCTTTGCCGACTTGCATCATTGGTGCACCACCGCAAGCGCCTAAACACTCAACCTTTTTAATCGTAAAACGACCATCAGCCGTGGTTTGACCAGGCTTGATACCGAGCTTTTTCTCTAAATAATCATAAATTTCTTGGTTACCACGTAACATACAAGAGATACTGTTACAGATACAAAGTTTAATCTCACCTACGGGGGCATGTTCATAATTACCATAGAAAGTGGCTACTTCATAGACATCCATCGACGTAATATTTAGATAAGCGGCTATTTGATCCATTAAATCTTTGGTCAAATAGCCATTATGGCACTCTTGGACAATACGTAATGCCGCCATGACCGCTGATTTTTTTTGATCTTCTGGATAGTTTGCAATCCACTTATCAATACGCGCCTTAACATCACCTTGAATGAAGTTTTCCAGACTAGTCGTTGTCGAATTCATCGATCTACCTCTCCAAATACAATATCTTGGGTACCAATAATGGATACTACATCTGCAATCATATGGCCTTTTACCATCTCATCAAGAGAGGCTAAGTGCGCAAATCCAGGAGCACGAACTTTCATGCGATAAGGCTTATTTGCACCATCAGAGACCATATAGATACCGAATTCGCCTTTTGGATGTTCTACCGCAGCATAAACTTCACTTTCAGGCACACTGTAACCTTCTGTATAAAGTTTAAAGTGGTGGATCAACGCTTCCATATTCGACTTTGCATCTTCACGAGAAGGAGGTGCGACCTTATGATCGTCCGACATGACCGACCCCGGATTGGCTTGTAACCAATCGACACACTGTTTAATAATCTTATTAGACTCACGCATTTCTGCAACACGGACTAAATAACGATCGTAACAATCACCGGTGACACCCACTGGAATATCGAAATCCAGCTTGTCATAAACTTCATAAGGCTGTTTCTTACGCAAATCCCACTCAATTCCTGAACCACGCAGCATTGGCCCAGTAAAGCCAAGTTGCAATGCACGCTCTGGTGAAACAATGCCAATATCTACGGTACGCTGCTTCCAAATACGGTTATCGGTTAATAGCGTTTCATATTCATCAATATAACCTGGAAAACGTTGCGTAAAGGCATCGATAAAATCGAGTAGAGAGCCTTCGCGTGTTTCATTTAACTCATCTAGTTTTTTACCGGAATTCCATTTTGATTTTTCATGTTTCGCCATCGTTTCAGGTAGGTCACGATAGACGCCACCTGGACGGTAATAGGTCGCATGCATACGTGCACCTGAAACCGCCTCATAACAATCCATCAAATCCTCGCGCTCACGGAAAGCGTATAGAAACACGGTCATTGCACCGATATCAAGTGCATGTGCACCTAACCACATTAGATGGTTAAGCACACGAGTGATTTCATCAAACATAACGCGAATATATTGAGCTCGCTCAGGTACTTCAAGCGCAAGCATCTTTTCAATCGCCATCACATAGGCATGTTCATTAGACATCATTGAGACGTAATCTAAGCGATCCATGTAACCAATAGACTGGTTGTAAGGCTTATATTCAACAAGTTTTTCTGTACCACGATGCAACAGACCGATATGAGGATCAGAACGAACAATGGTTTCACCGTCCAACTCGAGTACCAAACGTAGCACACCATGCGCAGATGGGTGCTGAGGACCGAAGTTGAGGGTATAGTTACGAATTTCAGGCATTACTTATTCCTAATTGCACTTTAAAGGTGATTATTTACGAATCACTCGTGGCACATTGACTCTGTTTTCAATTGTGACAGGTTCATAAACAACACGTTTCTTTTCTGCGTCATAACGCACTTCTACATGCCCAGTCAGTGGAAAATCTTTTCTTAATGGGTGGCCAATAAAACCATAATCCGTTAAAAGACGACGTAAATCAGGGTGGTTTTTGAACAAAATACCGAATAGATCAAAGGCCTCGCGTTCAAACCAATTAGCACAGTTCCAAATATCGATAACGCTATCAACAGTCGGCAGCTGAGTTGTCTCTGGAAAGACTTTGACACGAACTCTTACGTTATTCTGTATCGACAAAAGATGATAGACAACGGCAAAACGGCGTTCCATATCTAAAGATTCATCATCGTTATCTTCCGCAAAATCAAAAACGCCGCGACTGAAACCACTATTAACAGCGGTCATGGTTTCCCAATTAGCCTGGCCATAATCTAGATAATCTATACCACAAAGATCCATTAGCTGTTCAAAACCAAGCTCTTCTTTTAAAAGTTTGAACGCGGCCAATGCTTTTGATGGAGACAACTCAATGGTGAGTTCACCTAAGGCAATCGAAGAGGACACAACATCACTACCTAGGAGTTGATTAACTTTATTTTGTAAATCTAATACTGACTGTTTCATAGTAAAACTACTTTATCGCCTGTTTCGCCAATAAGGACCAAAGCTCTATCTTGCAATGGTATTGGTGCGTTTAATTTTATTCTGTAACTGAATAATGCCGTATAAGAGTGCTTCTGCAGTTGGGGGACAACCCGGAACATAAACATCAACTGGAACAATGCGATCACAACCCCGTACAACGGAATAGGAATAGTGGTAATAACCACCCCCATTGGCGCAAGAACCCATTGAAATAACCCAACGAGGCTCGGCCATCTGATCGTAGACTTTACGCAGTGCAGGTGCCATCTTATTCACAAGTGTACCAGCAACAACCATAACATCAGACTGTCGAGGACTTGGACGGAAGATAATGCCGAATCGATCTAAATCATATCGAGCAGCACCAGCATGCATCATCTCAACCGCGCAACAAGCTAAACCAAACGTCATAGGCCATAAAGAACCTGTCCTGGCCCAGTTAATTAACTTGTCAGCCGACGTCGTGACAATCCCTTCTTTTAAAACGCCTTCTACTCCCATTCAAGCGCTCCCTTTCTCCACTCGTAAATAAAACCAACCACCAGTAGAGATAAGAAAACCCCCATTGCCAGTAAACCGAAGGTTCCTACTTCCTCAAGCGCAAGCGCCCAGGGAAACAGAAATGCGATCTCTAAATCAAAAATAATGAATAGAATGGCTACAAGATAAAAACGCACATCAAACTTCATACGTGAATCTTCAAACGCTTCAAACCCACACTCATATGGAGAGTTTTTCTCTGAATCTGGCTTTTGTGGACCGAGTAAGTATCCAATAAGGATAGGTCCTGCACCAAACATAGTCCCTAACACGATAAAAACTAGGA
Organism: Pseudomonadota bacterium; assembly: GCA_051746325.1. Lineage (GTDB taxonomy): Bacteria > Pseudomonadota > Gammaproteobacteria > Thiomicrospirales > Thiomicrospiraceae > Thiomicrorhabdus. The sequence continues at coordinate 17,803 of JBNJEY010000006.1, read as the reverse complement.
CTGGAAGATAGTTTTCTAGCATTGCTACACACCTCGTCTAGCTTTAAATTAACTACTGCATCTTTGCAGCAGACATTGAACTACTGCATCTTAGCAATCGTTCTAAATATGGTGCCGATGGCCGGACTCGAACCGGCACAGCTTGCGCCACTACCCCCTCAAGGTAGCGTGTCTACCAATTTCACCACATCGGCATATAGATTGAATCCAATTTAAAAACTGAATTCGAATATGAGTTTATTATTTAGTTTGGAATAACAGGCGCATCAGTTGGTTCAACAACCTGTTCTGATGCGGCTTCTTTAGCAACACTTTGGTACCCTTTTGATTTCTGACTACCGATATAAGCTAAAGTTAAACTTGTTATAAAGAAACAAGTCGCCACAACTGCGGTCATTCTGGATAAAAAAGTACCCGACCCCCCACTGCCAAAAACAGACTGTGAGGAAGAACCACCACCGCCACCAAAGTTGGCACCTGCATCCGCGCCTTTACCATGTTGAATAAGAACCAATGTAATAAGCAAAAATGCAATTATCAAATGAATCGTTAAAACTATTTCAAACATTACACACCCGCCGCGTTACAAATTGCCATAAAATCATTTGCATCCAAAGATGCACCACCAATCAAGCCACCATCAATATCGGGCTGACCAAAAAGTTCTGCTGCATTACCAGGCTTAACACTGCCACCGTACTGAATAATTACTTTTTCAGCAACCGCTGGATCTAAAAAAGAGAGTTCAGAACGGATAAAGGCGTGTACTTCCTGAGCTTGTTCCGGAGAAGCTGTAACCCCGCTACCAATCGCCCAGATAGGCTCGTATGCAATCACAATATTCTCAAATGCCGCAATACCAACCACTTCAAGTACGGCCTTAAGCTGTGTTGAAATAACAGATTGCATCACACCTGACTGACGCTCTTCAAGGGTCTCCCCTACACATAAGATAGGGGTAACACCCGCTTCCATGGCGACTTTAACTTTTTCCGCAATTTCTTTATCGCTTTCGCCATAAATAGTGCGACGTTCAGAATGCCCTAAAATCACATACTGACACCCTAAATCTTTAAGCATCGCAACTGAAGTTTCACCGGTAAAGGCGCCTTCACTTGGTGCTGCTGCAATATTTTGTCCGCCGATAAAGATATTATCCGCAGACAAACAACGACTTGTATAGTCTATATAAATCGCTGGCGGGCAAATTGCAATATCTACACCACTAACTTCGCTTGATTTCGCATTCAGCCCAGTGACTAAATTTAAAATAGAAGCCTTTGAACCGTGCATTTTCCAGTTCCCTGCTATAAATGGTTTTCTCACCTAATATTCTCCGACACAAAAGTTTCACAATATTAGCGTTTTCTTTAATTAAAAACAATATTGAAATTTTACGAAAATTCTGATTTAACCAAATTAGCTAACAGTTCAGCGACTGTTTCTACTAAATCAGCCTCTTTACCCTCAACCATGACTCGAATTAAAGGTTCTGTTCCTGAAGCACGAATCAAAATTCGCCCCTCACTCCCCATTAAACCCTCAAGTTCGGCTACTTTTTCTTTAAGTGGAACGTTCTCATCTAATCCAAGTGCGCTCTCGACTTTAATATTCTTTAACACCTGAGGATACATTTCAACAACAGAAGATAACTCTAATAGGCTTTTACCCGACTGCACCATGGCCGTTAGAACTTGCAAAGCAGCAATAATCCCATCACCTGTTGTCGCCTTATCTAAACAAAGAACATGCCCTGAAGGCTCTGCACCATATAACCACTGATTTTCGATGAGTCGCTCCATAACATAGCGATCACCGACACTGGTACGATGTAAATCAACACCCACGACTTTGAGTGCATTCTCCACACCCAAATTGCTCATCACAGTCCCGACAACCCCTTTAATATCATTACGCAATACAGTCGCCAATATATATAAAATAATATCACCATCGACAATACCGCCTTGCTCATCAACCATCATAACGCGGTCGCCATCACCATCAAATGCAATTCCAAAATCAGCACCTTCTGCAACGACTGTTTTCTGTAGTAAATCGAGATGAGTGGCACCACAATCCTGATTAATATTAACGCCATTTGGCTCAGCACCAATGGTAATCACTTCAGCGCCCAACTCAGAAAACACATGTGGACCAATGTGATAGGTCGCGCCATGTGAACAATCTACCACAATTTTATAATTATCCAGCTTATGTTTACCGTGAAAAGTACTTTTACAAAATTCTATATAACGACCGGCCGCATCCTCTATTCGACGAGCCTTCCCCAGCTCTTCGGAAGGGACAACTTCCATATCCAATTCAAAAGCCGCCTCAACCGCGAACTCAATCTGATCACTGATTTTTTGCCCCGTTGCAGAAAAAAACTTAATACCATTATCATAGTGTGGATTATGTGATGCACTTATCACGATACCGGCATCTGCACGAAAGGTTTGAGTTAGATAAGCAACCGCTGGGGTTGGCATAGGACCTAACAACAGCACATCGATACCTGCAGCAATAAAACCTGACTCCAGAGCAGACTCAAACATATAGCCAGAAATACGCGTATCCTTGCCAATCATGACTGTTTTTTCACCGCGCTCTCGCATGACCGTTCCGGTTGCCCAACCAAGCTTTAACACCTGATCTGGGCGAATCATTCCCTGACCGACACGATTCCGAATCCCATCCGTTCCAAAGTATTTCTTCTTACTCTGCATGTTCTCTCAACTCTTTATATAAATCGCAATAACCACTACATTAAATGCATCGTGACCTTTAAAGCCTCAACCGTTGCTTTAACATCATGAACTCGGACAATACTAGCTCCTTTAAGCGATGCTAAAACTGCTGCAGCCACACTGCCGATCACTCGATCCTCTACAGCAGCCGCATTTAAAATCTCACCAATCATGCGCTTTCTGGAAACACCCACTAACAAGGGATACTCCAATAAGGCCAAACGCTCTAAATTCTCAAATAGCTCGCTATTATGCGCTAAAGTCTTACCAAACCCAAACCCTGGATCCAAGATAATTTTATTTTTATCCATCCCTGCTTGCTGACACAAGGTAGCACGTGCCAATAAAAATTCACAAACATCCATCACAACATCCTGATATTCATGCACCTCATGCATTGTAGAAATGCCCCCCAACTTATGCATAAGACAAACCGTAGCACCGGAATTTACAGCACACTCAATGGCACCCTCTGCTTGCAATGCATTGACATCATTAATCAACACTGCACCACGACTAACGGCTTCCATCATCACTTGGGGCTTATAGGTATCAATTGAAATCGGTGTGTCGTAACGCGCCCTAATCCACTCAATCACAGGCAACACTCGATCTAACTCTTGCTGAAGAGTGACTTTAATCGCACCAGGCCTGGTGGATTCCCCACCGAGATCAATAATATCAACACCAGACAAAACCATCTCTTCCACTTGTTGTGTAAACTGATCCTGGGTGACAAAGTGTCCACCATCTGAAAAAGAGTCTGGGGTGACATTCAAAATCCCCATCACTAAAGGCATGCCATTTTGAGTTGATGACTTGTCATCAATCAGCGTTTTAATGTTAAACATTATTTATCCTATTCAAAAAAAAACCCCGATTCATCGGGGTTTCGTTAGGCCTTAAGTTGGCCTTATAAAGAGTTTAATGTCCCTTAGGTTCACCCTCTTCAACCACTGGTGCATCACCTCTTAAATCGTCAGCAACGCTCTCTTTACCTGGACTTTCTGTCGCCACATCTTCAGACGTGGCTTCACCAGGAGTTGCAGTCGTTTCATCATCTGAGTCAACCCAGTCCCTAGGAGCTCCCGCAGGACGACCTTGCATAATATTTTTGATCTGATCCGAATCAATTGTTTCATAAGTCATTAATGCTTCGGCCATTAACTCGAGTTCATTTGCATGATCTAGAAGCATCTTCTGGGCACGCTTGTAGTTACGATCAATTAAATTACGAATCTCAACATCTATCTGCTTTGAAACTTCACCTGAAACATTAGCATTACGCGAAGTCCCCATAAGGCTGCCATTATCTTCCTCTTCGTATAATACAGGTCCTAGGCTATCAGACAGACCCCACTTGGTGACCATATTACGCGCAATCGCTGTGGCACGTTCAATATCATTACTCGCACCCGTGGTCACCATATCTGGCCCATAAACCTGTTCTTCTGCAACACGTCCACCATACAAACTAGACAGCTGACTCTCTAACTTTTGCTTAGAGTAGCTATAAGCGTCCTCTTCAGGTAGGTACATTGTGACCCCTAAAGCACGACCACGCGGCATAATACTGACTTTATAAACAGGATCATGCTCAGGCACCAACCAACCAATAATGGCATGACCAGCTTCATGGTAAGCAGTCATCCGACGCTCTTTTTCGTTCATGACCATGCTCTTGCGCTCAACACCCATAAGAATTTTATCTTTGGCTTTTTCAAAATGTTTCTGAGTAACTAATTTGTCATTCATTCTTGCAGCAAACAGTGCCGCCTCATTGACCAAATTGGCTAAATCAGCACCCGAAAATCCTGGCGTACCACGTGCAATATAAGATGGATTAACATCATCCGCTAAAGGAACCTTACGCATATGGACTTTTAATATTTGCTCTCGGCCACGAATATCCGGCAAGCCCACTGTGACCTGACGATCGAAACGGCCAGGACGCAGCAATGCAACATCCAGAACATCTGCACGGTTTGTGGCAGCAATGACAATCACACCTTCATTACCTTCAAAACCATCCATTTCAACCAATAACTGGTTCAAGGTTTGCTCACGCTCGTCATTGCCGCCGCCCATCCCAGAACCACGTTTACGACCCACTGCATCAATTTCATCTATAAAGATAATACAAGGTGCATGTGCTTTTGCTTGTTCGAACATATCACGAACACGTGAAGCCCCGACGCCGACAAACATTTCAACAAAATCCGAACCTGAAATGGTAAAAAAAGGTACTTGTGCTTCACCTGCAATGGCTTTAGCCAAAAGTGTTTTACCGGTGCCCGGCGGACCGATCATTAAAACACCACGAGGAATATTTCCTCCTAAATTCTGGTACTTAGCAGGGTCCTTTAAGAAATCAACAATCTCTCCAACCTCTTGCTTCGCTTCATCCGCACCTGCAACATCGTCCAAGGTGACTTTAATCTGTTCATCGGTCAGCATCTTGGCCTTACTTTTACCAAAGGACATAGGACCGCCTTTACCGCCCATACCACCGCCCACAGATTTCATAAAGAAAATCCAAACACCAATTAGTAGCAACATCGGGAACCAAGAGATAAAGATCTGCATCAACACACCTTGTTGCTCTGGCGGTTGCGCTGTAATCTTAACGTGGTTATCCAATAAGTCACCCATGAGTCCGGCATCGCCAGGGTTATAGGTCGTAAAAGCATCTCCATTGAGGTAAGTGCCCCGAATCGTTGGACCTTCGATATTGACTTTACTGACCTGCCCCTGTTGAACCTGCTCAATAAAATCAGAATAATCGAGACGACTAGAAGCCCCTTCTCCTTGCGAACTAAAATGATTAAAGACAGACATCAATATCATTGCTGCAATCGCCCAAACCAATACATTTTTTAGCATATCATTCTTCATTGACTACCCTTAACCACTCTCATAAGACACTTTTCAAAACAGAGCATTTCACTCTCTGAAAAGTATCGTTTAAATTAATCCAATTTTGTTACTTTACCATAGTTTTCATAAATAAAACTTATGGCGCACTTAAAAAACCTGACATAACAATTTATTAAGCTCTTTTTCCTCGCGCCAATACATAGACTTCTTTACTTCTTGCACGAGAAGAGTCTGGTTTACGCGTAATGACTTTTTGGTACTTTTTTCGCAAGGCAATCAACAATTGATCATAGCCTTCCCCTTGAAATACCTTCATCAATAAATCCCCATTGGGCTTGAGCACCTGATCAGCGAGCTCAACGCACAATTCGACTAAATACATGGCTCGAGGAATATCAACCCCTTTATTTCCACTCATATTCGGCGCCATATCAGACATAACCACATCAACATCGCGGCCTGCTAAAGCAGACAATAAACCATCATAAACTTCGTCCTCTCTAAAATCACCTTGAATAAAGGTCACTCCAGCAAAAGGCTCTACCGGGAGAAGATCTAATGCAAAAACTTCCCCCTTACTGCCGACCTTGTGAGTCGTCCACTGTGACCAGCCGCCAGGTGCCGCGCCCAAATCAACGACACACATTCCCGGCTTAAACAACCCATCTTTGTCATCAATCTCTTGGAGCTTATAAACGGCACGCGAACGCCAGCCTTCTTGTTTTGCCTTTTGGACATAGGGATCGTTAAAATGCTCTTTTAACCAAACGTCACTCGATTTACTTCTCGCCATAATGCGTTTTCAACTACAATATACAAATACTATTTATTAATAATGACCATGATTGGAATATTCAATGAGCCAGCCAGAAAAACTTACCAATAATCAAAAAAAATACCTACGTGGCATCGCGCACGGATTAAACCCAATGATCATGATTGGTGCTCACGGTGTGACAGAGAGCCTAATGGCGGAACTAGAAAGCACCCTCGCGCATCATGAAATTCTTAAAATTAAAATTGCCAGCGCTGATCGAAATGAACGTAAAGAGATCATTGGGCACATTGTAAAAGAAAGTGGTGCACTTCTTGTTCAAACAATCGGTAAGGTCTGCGTAATTTATCGCCAGAATGATGAAACCGAGCTGCCACTGCCTAGAAACTAGCTGAACCGCTCCCACCCAAAAATAGTGAAATCAGGCTAATAATAACCACTCATCACTCTGCTAAGTAACCACTGAGTTACTTAGCGAACCCTTCAAAACCTACCTACTTCAACAGATCTAAACCTCTTGCAAGATCGGCTTTGATATCTTCAATTGACTCTAAACCAACTGATAGACGTACCAAGTTATCAGTAATGCCCGCCTTAAGTCTTGCTTCAGACTCTACTCGAACATGTGTGGTTGTCGCGGGATGGGTAATACTGGTTTTAACATCACCAAGATTCGCTGTAATAGATAACATTTGAGTATGATCGATAACCGACCAGGCTTCAGCTTGGTTACCTTTGACTTTAAAGCTCACCAATCCCCCGCCAGAAGATTGCTGCTGACAGGCCAATTCATACTGAGGGTGCGACTTTAATCCAGGATAATAGACTTGTTCTACTGCTGGATGCAAAGAGAGCCACTGTGCTAATTGCAATGCATTTTGACAGTGTGCGGCCATTCTGACGGGTAATGTTTCCAGACCCTTCAAAAAAATCCAAGCATTAAATGGACTCATTGAAGGACCCGCTGTGCGCATAAAACCACGAATATGCTCATCAACCAATTCATTTGATCCAACCACAGCACCCCCGATTCCACGTCCTTGACCATCTAAAAACTTTGTTGCTGAATGGATAATAATATCAGCACCTTGCTCAAGAGGTCTTTGAAGAATCGGTGTACAGAAGCAATTGTCGACAATCAGCAAACAACTATTGGCCTTTGCCAAGGCACTTATAGTCGATAAATCGGCGATTTCTGTCAATGGATTTGATGGAGTCTCTAAAAAAAAAGCTTTGGTATTGGGCTGAATCGCATCTACCCATTCCGAAGTGTCCGTTTGGGAGACAAATGTTACCTGAAGTCCAAATTTGGCCAAGTATTTATTGAAAAGAACTTTGGTAGTACCAAAAACACTTTGCGAACAAATGACATGATCGCCTGACTGATATAGAGCCATAAAGGTAGAGAGAATGGCGGCCATACCTGAAGCTGTGCCGACACAGGCTTCACCGCCTTCCATTAGTGCAAGACGATTCTCAAAGGCACGGACGGTTGGATTCGTAAAGCGAGAATATACATTACCTTTCTCTTCACCACTAAAACGCGCAGCGGCTTGAGCCGCTGAATTATAACGAAAACTGGAAGTCGGAAAAATCGCCTCACTATTCTCTTGCTCCTGCGTTTGATCGTAACCCGCACGAACAGCTAATGTTTCAATATCAAATGAATGCATTGTAATTCTCTATCATTAAAAAACAGTAAAGCCAACAGGCCTGATCAAATTCGATACTAACCTAGTAGCCGCTTTATTTACCGCTCTAGGTACCGTTGTAAATTCCGATTGTTTCCTGATCGGAGGCTTGTTCAGCCGCTTGCATTTCATCATTACGTGCACTGTCTATAGACGCTAAATACTCAGGCGTAATATCTCCTGTGGCATAAATTCCACTGAAACAAGATGTGTCAAATTCTGCAATGTTTTCATTACCATACCCGACCGAATCAATCAAATCGTCCAAATCTTGATAAATTAATTTATCACAACCAATAATTTCTGCGATCTCTTCAACCGTTCGATTACTCGCGACTAGCTCTGTCGGTGACGGCATATCAATTCCATAAACATAAGGAAAACGAACGGGAGGTGCTGCAGAGGCGAAATATACTTTTTTGGCGCCCGCTTCACGTGCCATTTCAACAATTTGTGCAGAAGTAGTACCACGGACAATCGAATCATCAACTAACAACACGTTTTTACCTTCAAACTCTAAACCAATCGCATTCAGCTTTTGACGTACCGATTTTTTACGCAACTGTTGTCCAGGCATAATAAAGGTACGCCCAATATAGCGATTTTTGATAAACCCTTCACGATATGGAGAACCCAATCTAGAGGCCAACTCTAATGCAGAGGTACGACTGGTATCCGGAATAGGCATCACGACATCGATATCATTATTTGGCCACTCTTTAAGGATTTTATCCGCAAGCTTTTCACCCATCCGTAAACGAGACTTATAAACGGAGATATTATCAATCATTGAATCAGGGCGAGCAAAATAAACAAACTCAAAGATACAAGGCGATAATTTCGGATTTTCAGCACACTGCTGAAAGAAAATCTGACCGGAATTAGTAATAACGACCGCTTCACCCGGTGCCAAATCTTTTACTAATTCGAAACCCAGTCCATCTAAAGCGACAGACTCAGAAGCCACCATGTAATCAAAACCATCCGCATTTGCACGCTTACCAACCACCACAGGACGTAAACCAAAAGGATCACGGAAAGCAACAATACCGAAATTAGAAATAACACCGACGGCAGCATATCCGCCTTTAATGCGTTTATGCACATTACGAACCGCATTAAAGACATCTTCATGGTCAATAATCAGTTTCTGCTGCTGCATCAATTCATGTGCAAAAATATTCAATAGTACTTCAGAATCTGAGTTGGTATTCAGATGGCGTAAGTCTTGGCGATAAATATCTTGAGCCAACTCGTTAGCATTAGTTAAGTTACCGTTATGGCCCATTGCAATCCCATAAGGGGAGTTAACATAAAATGGCTGAGCTTCGGCACTTGAAGAAGAGCCTGCCGTAGGATAACGGACATGACCAATTCCGATATTGCCTTGTAAACCGCGCATGTGACGTGTACGGAACACATCCTTAACCATGCCATTATCTTTACGCTGAAAAAAACGCCCTTGCTCACAAGTCACAATACCCGCGGCATCCTGACCACGATGTTGTAACGTAGTTAAAGCGTCATAAATCTCTTGACCAACCGTTTGGCCGCTAGCCAATACAATCCCAACAATACCGCACATCTTTGCACACTCTCTTACTTAAAATTTATTGTTCAGCTTATCGCTGTTCAATTAAGTTGTACGACTTCTGCATTCGTTCGTAACATTTTATCTAATTTTCGCTTATCTTGTTCAGCTTTGGCTTTAGAAAGATAAGGCCCTGCTCGCACTGAATAAGTTCCACTTTTCTTAAATTCTTTAATCGACACTTTATAATTAGACACAAGACGTTCCAATAAGTGATCAGCTTTTTGAATCTCTTTATAGGCTGCAATTCTGACAATCCATTGTAGAGAAGTGGATTGCTCCCTTTTTTGGGACGCTTGAACCGATTGAACAGCCGCATCTTGATCTTTGGTTTGATTATTTACCAATGGATTGCTTTGAATCTCAGCTTGTTTTTGAACAGCTTGTACCGGTAATTCGTAAATATGTTCCACTAAAGGACGCTCACCTTTGGCATTAATCTCTTGATAGCCGACAGGCTGAAAATTCACCGGATTGCCATACCAGCTCGGCACTAAAATCACCAATAACAAAAGCCAGAGAAAAGCACCTGTTAAACGGTACTTACTAAGATCATCCATGCACTTTCTCTGCTTTTAAAGGTGTCACGTTCTCAGGTAAAACAGATAAATTTGCGAATAGTTGAGAGACGGTAAAAAATGAACCCCAGACTAAAACATCTTCTGCAGAACTCATCTGGGCATAAGCCACTGCATCTTCCATATTTTTCTTAACGACAATAGCCGAATCTTTAACGCCTGCTTTATTTAATAGAGCACGCAAATCTTCAACTGAAGTGGCTCGTGGAATTTGTAAATCAGCAATGACCCAACGAGAGACAAAAGGTGCTATTTGTTGAACCATAGGCAGTGCATCTTTATCACTTAAAACCGAAAATAGGGATAAATATTGTAACTCAGAGTGCTTGGTTTGCTGCTGCAAATAATTCGCTAACGCTAAAGCTGATTGCGGGTTATGCGCAACATCAATCAACCAGGATTGTGCTCCAAGTTCTAAGGATTGCAATCTACCAGAGTGAGTGACCTGCTGCAAGCCTAACTTGATTGCCTCTGGATTAATTCGCAATAGGGGTAGTTTAGATAAGAGCGCAATCACACCTGCTGCATTATTCAGTTGAAAATCTCCCTTAAGGGCAGGGAAAGGTAAATCGTCTAATGCGTCAATCAACTGAACGTGATTTTGCTCTGTTAACCACTTAAATGACCAGGTTTGGTCATTTATTTGTAAATCGAAATCAACTTTAAACTGAGATAATGGCACAAGGTTCTTATCTGCATAAGCCATTAAGCTGGCCGGGGGACTCACATCTGAACAAATTGCGGGTTTTCCACGACGCATAATACCGGCTTTTTCCGTCGCAATAACGGCGCGGTCACTGCCTAACCAATCTATATGATCAATATCAATTGCCGTAATCAAGGCAGCATCCGCATCGATTATATTGACTGCATCTAAACGCCCGCCTAACCCAACCTCAAGCACGGCCACATCTAACTGGGCTCGTTTAAATAGATAGAGTGCCGCTAGGGTTGAAAACTCAAAATAAGTTAATTTGGTGTCTGCTCTAGCCGCATCAATCGCTATAAATGCCTCAATAATTAACGCATCGCTGACCGGATTGCCGTTAATTTGAATACGTTCGTTAAAAACCTGGATATGCGGAGAGGTATAAGCGCCGACTTGGTGTCCAGCTGCTTTAAGAATCGCAACCAATAGAGCAACACTAGAACCTTTTCCATTAGTACCAGCTACACTAATTACCAATGGAGCGGGCTTAGTCAATTGCATAGCATCGGCCACCAGACGAATCCGGTCGAGGCCCAGATCTATTTCTTGAGCGTGTAATTGGAGTAACCAATCAACCCAGTCCGTTAGACTGGATTGACGATTCGGAATTGTCATATTTTTTAAATCTTTGCCCCGCATATTGCGGGATTGAGGTAAATAATTACAAATTGATTAGTGATTAAGCACTAAATTATATCAAGCAGATTTGTTCAATAACATCTTACAGATATCAGACAGTTCATTCGTCAGTTCATGGCGGTGAATAATACGATCAATCGCACCATGCTCTAGCAAAAACTCACTACGCTGAAAACCTTCAGGCAACTTCTCGCGAACGGTCTGCTCGATCACGCGTGGCCCTGCAAAACCAATTAATGCTTTAGGTTCAGCCACATTCAAATCGCCTAACATCGCAAAACTGGCTGAGACTCCCCCCATAGTAGGATCCGTCAATACAGAGATAAATGGTAACCCTTCTGCACGTAATCGGCCTAATGCAGCACTGGTTTTTGCCATCTGCATTAAAGAGAACAACGCCTCTTGCATACGCGCGCCGCCACTGGCAGAAAAACAGATAAATGGGCATTGACGTTCAATCGCTTCATTCACGCCACGAACAAACTTCTCACCCACAACGGACCCCATTGAGCCACCCATAAACTTGAATTCAAACGCAGCCGTCACAACTTCTAATCCATCAATCGTTCCAACACCGGTAATTAAAGCATCCTTCTCTCCCGTGGCTTTTTGTGCAGCAGAGATACGATCTTTATATTTTTTAATGTCTTTAAATTTAAGCGCGTCTACAGGTGAAATATTGGCAGCCGTCTCTTTGAAACTGCCTTCATCCAAAAACACATATAAACGCGAACGCCCCCCTAAGCGCATATGGTGTTGACACTTAGGACAGACCTCCTGATTGCGTACAACTTCAGAACGATAAAGGGTTGCTTCACATTTAGGGCACTTAGTCCACAAGCCTTCAGGAACGGATTTTTTGCGTTCAGTGGCTTGCTTAATACTTGGTAAAATCTTTTCAAACCAACTCATGTCAACTCCTGACCTTTTAGTGCATCGGCTCTGTCTATAGCGTGCCGAAATTCTGCCATCTTTTCACCAATAGCAAGATGAATGTCATAATGCCCTTTGGATTCATTGGCTTCTATTAATTTGACTAACGAGGAACCCACCACCACAGCATCGCCCAGTTTTGCCATTTCAAACGCCATTGAACCATTATTAATCCCAAAGCCAATGCCAATAGGGATATTTAATTGAGTTTGCAGTCGCGCCATATTAGTGGCGACATCTGCCGTATCTAACTCTTTTGATCCCGTCACCCCTTTGAGGGAGACATAATAAACAAAACCGCTACCTTTCTCATTGACGGAGTGTAAACGGCTCTCAGGCGTGGTCGGTGAAACTAAAAAGATACGATCTATTGCATGCGTACTCAGTGCCTGTAAATAACCTTGAGACTCTTCAGGTGGCATATCAACGGTCAATACTGCATCCACACCCACCGAACTTGCTGCATTGGCAAACGCTTCATAACCCATGGCTTCAATCGGGTTTAGATACCCCATTAAAATGATCGGTGTCTGACTATCCTGCTCACGAAAGACACGGACAAACTCAAGGACATCATCCAAACTGATATTGTGACGTAATGCTCGTTCAACGGCTTTTTGAATCACTGAACCATCAGCCATAGGATCCGAAAAAGGCACGCCCAATTCAAGCATGTCCGCACCCTTTTGAACGAGTAAATGCATTAAATCTACGGTGGCATTGGGTTCTGGATCACCAGCGGTGATATAGGGAATAAGAGCGGTTTTGCCGACTCTTTTTAATTCCTCGAATTTTTGTTGTATCCTGCTCATACTGTTTTCCTAAAAAAGACTTTATTAAATCGTGTCGGATCGGAATCTAAGTTGAATAAATCCAACCGCTTTAAAAATCAAAGCCTTCAATCTGTGCAATGGTATTCATATCTTTATCGCCACGACCTGACAAGTTAATCACAATCATCTGATCTTTAGACAGGGTCGGCGCCAATTTAGTCGCATAGGCAATAGCATGACTCGACTCAAGCGCCGGAATAATACCTTCATATTTGGTTAGATCTCTAAAACCCTGCAAGGCCTCTTCATCATCAATCGCGACATATTCAACTCGTTTTATGTCTTTTAGCCACGCATGCTCAGGACCCACACCTGGATAGTCCAGGCCTGCTGATATAGAGTGCGTGCCTAAAATTTGACCATTTTCATCTTGCATTAAATAGGTACGATTGCCATGAAGCACGCCCGGCTTACCTTTACACAATGGCGCTGCATGTTGCCCTGTTTCGAGACCTAACCCACCCGGTTCAACCCCGATCATCTTGACACTGTCATCGCCTAAAAACTCATGAAACAGACCAATGGCATTTGAGCCGCCACCAACACAAGCAATCAAAACATCCGGCAACTTACCTTCTTGGGCTAATGACTGTTGCTTGGCTTCTCGACCAATAATCGCTTGAAAGTCTCGTACCATACCAGGATAAGGATGGGGGCCGGCTACCGTACCAATAATATAGAAAGTATTATCAACATTGGTTACCCAGTCTCGCATTGCCTCATTCAGGGCATCCTTCAAAGTACGTGAACCGGATTCTACCCCAACCACAGTCGCACCGAGCATTTTCATTCTCATCACATTCGGGGCTTGACGAATAATATCATCCGCTCCCATATAGACGACGCACTCCAAACCTAAACGGGCGGCAACAGTAGCACTAGCAACGCCATGCTGACCAGCACCTGTTTCGGCAATAATACGCGTCTTTCCGAGACGTTTTGCGAGTAGAGCCTGGCCGATCGCATTGTTCACTTTATGTGCACCCGTGTGATTCAAATCTTCACGCTTTAAATAGATTTTTGCACCACCTAAAGATTCAGACCACCGTTTTGCATAATATAAAGGCGTAGGACGTCCTACATAGTTTTGCAGGTCTTCGGCCAACTCTTTTAAAAAATCAGGATCGTTCTTAACACTTTTATACTCCTGATTAAGCTGCTCCAATGCGGCCATTAAAGTTTCTGGTGCAAAAATACCACCATATGGACCAAAATGCCCCTGCTCATCAGGGTATTTAGAATAATCTATTGTCACTGGACTCTACTCATAACTTGTTGCATAAATTTTTGTATTTTTGCAGCGGATTTAACCCCTTTCGAAGCCTCCACTCCGCCACTGATGTCAAGTGCGTAGGGCGCGACCTGCTGCATGGCTTGCTGAACGTTTTCAGCGTTTAAACCACCCGCTAAAATAATGCTTCTGGCGATCTCCGAGGGAATGCTCGCCCAATCAAACTGCTCTCCGGTACCACCGGGAACACCCTCTTTATAAGCATCCAATAGTAAGCCTGCCGAACCGCTATAATGTTTTTTCAAAGCCAATAAATCAATATCCGCACGCATGCGCACAGCTTTTATATAGGTCAGGCCAAATTGTTCACAAAATTCAGGACTCTCATCACCATGAAACTGCAGTAGATCAATTTTAACCGTTTTTAACACCGCTTTAACGTATTCAACATCCGGATTGACAAACAGGGCCGTCTTCGTCACAAATGCAGGAATCGACTCTGCAATTGACCAGGCCTGGTCAATTGTTACATGACGTGGACTAGGTTCATAAAACACCAAACCAATAGCATCTGCACCGCAATCCACCGCTAATAATGCATCTTCCACTAAGGTCAATCCGCAAATCTTAACACGTGTTCTTTGATTCGTCAGCCTCACTGCCACAGTACCTCATCTAAAGCCACTTTTGGTATTCCATACTGCTGGGGATAAAATGCATTCACAAAATATAACCCCGTTGCGGGGCCAGTGGCCGCCGCTTTCGTTCTATCCATTAAAGTCAACACCTCAGCAACCCATTCCACAGGCTTCTCTGACAGGCCGATTTGAAACAGTGTTCCGGCGATATTGCGAACCATATGATGTAAAAAAGCGTTCGCCTGAATATCAATAAAGACAAAATCCCCTTTACGTGATACCGATACCGACTCTACTGTTCGTAACGCATTACTTGCCTGACAGCCTGATGCTCTAAAAGAGCTGAAATCATGATGACCTAATAAGGCTTGCGCACCCTGGTGCATTTTATCGACGTCCAAGTGAGAGTAAATCCATGTCACCCTATTGGCTAAGACCGCTGAATTCACTCTACGATTATAAATCACGTAACGATACTGACGAGAGCCTGCTGAAAAACGTGCATGAAAGTCTTCGGCAACCTCTTTCGCCCAGCTAATACGAATATCAAACGGTAATTTAGTATTTGCCCCTTGAACCCAAGCTTTTAACTGTCGCTTTGCCTTGGTTTCAAAATGTACGACCTGACCAACCGCATGCACACCCGTATCGGTACGACCTGCGCAGGTCAAAGTGATCGGTTCATTGGCAATATTAGACAGAGCCTGCTCTAAATTCCCCTGAACCGTAGGACAATCCAATTGTCGTTGGTATCCACAGTACTGAGTACCTTGATACTCTATGCCCAGTGCAATTTTAATCACAGTTTAAATATGATCTTTAATCAACAGTTCTGCGATTTGAATCGTATTAGTTGCCGCACCTTTACGTACGTTATCCGCAACCACCCAAATATTCAAACCCTTTTCAGTCGAAATATCCTCGCGTATACGCCCAACGTAGACCGGATTCGTATCAGCGGCGTCACTGACGGCAGTAGGATAACCACCATCAACATGCTCATCAATCAATACAATACCTTCTGCAGCTTCCATTAAGGCTTTCGCTTCTGCAGCGGTAATTTTTCGCTCTGTTTCGATATGAATCGCTTCACTATGGCCAAAGAATACCGGTACACGTACAGCCGTTGGATTGACCTTAATATCAGCACCCATAATCTTATGGGTTTCCCAGACCATTTTCATCTCTTCTTTGGTGTAGCCATTTTCCATAAAGACATCAATTTGCGGAATCACGTTGAACGCGATCTGCTTAGGATAAACTTTAACTTCTACTGGCTTCATATTCAACAAATTAGCGGTCTGTGTAGCAAGTTCCTCAATCGCATCCTTACCCGTTCCTGATACAGCTTGGTAGGTTGCAACATTGATACGTTTAATACCGACAGCATCATAAATAGGCTTTAAAGCCACCATCATTTGAATGGTAGAACAGTTGGGGTTGGCGATAATACCACGCGCTTTATAACCCGCGACGGCATCAGGATTAACTTCAGGCACGACCAATGGGATATCGTCGTCATAACGAAACTCTGAAGTATTGTCGATAACGATACAACCTGCTGCGGCTGCTTTAGGAGCATAGATTTTAGAAACACTTGCTCCGGGCGAAAAGAGACCGATTTGCGCTTGAGAAAAGTCAAACTCCGCCAGATCTAAAACTTTAATCCACTTACCCGCAAACTGGATCTTTTTACCTGCAGAGCGACTGCTCGCTAATGGGTATAAGTTGCCCACCGGAAAATTACGCTCTTCAAGCACCTTTAAAATGGTCTCACCAACCGCACCGGTTGCACCCACAACAGCAATATCGTATAACTTAGTCATCTTTCACCCTTCAATATTATATTATTCCACCGTAATCCAACCCTGCCTCTGACAAACTCACTTGTTCTGAAATGCAGTTTACGATGTATGCTCTTTTTGAGCAAAAACTTAAAATTTGTATTATTTTCAAAAAAATATAATTTATAAAATTATTATTTAAGAACCTCTTTTGAAGCCGTATCAAACTCATCCATCTGTTTATCTGGATTATCTGGATAATCCTGCTGGGTCAAAGAGGCTCTTTCCATCGTAGACGTTTGAACCAAATCACCCAATCTCTCAAACGTTTCCGGCAAACTGACGACCATACCGTCTTCAGTCATCTCATGGCTCTGACCGATAAATTTACCGCCTGTCTCTAACGTAAATTCACCACAGATTAACTCACCAATAAGCTTGCCAGTTGCTAATATCTCTATGCTTTCACAAGCGACCTTACCCTCAAGGGTGCCACTGAGTACAATCTGCTTGGCTTTAATCAAGCCTGTGACATACCCTGATCCACCAATGGAGAGATCATAACCACTATCAATAATACCATCGATACGGCCATCAATATGTAAAGCACCCTTTAATTCGGTGATTTCTCCGCTAATAAAACAACCTTCGGCAATAATTGTTTTTCCACCTTCTTGACGTGCATGTCGACCGCTTGACTTAAAGAACCCCATGGAACCCCTTTTACCTTTGTAAACATTTCATCATACTTCTCAACGGACCAGTCATTAAAAG
>JBNJEY010000005.1:0-32448 GCA_051746325.1 Pseudomonadota bacterium | reverse complement strand
ATTGTGGTGCATAAAAACCTCATAAACAGAAGTAAACGTTCTCGTTTTTATAAAAAATTAACCAATTTATATTTTAACTTAATTGGTGTCGTTTTTTAAGTGCTGACTTTAAAGTTACCAGGCCTGGTAACTTTGATTTTTATGTGGGTTTAAAACAGGCTGGCAAAGCGTTTTCGAATGCATTAATCTCTCGTTTTGAAGCCCTGTAATTAATGCTATAATTTGCACAGTTTATTTTGACCAGGCCTGGTCGTTTTCAAGACAGGTTTTATCGGTCAATTCCACCGTATATTTATAGTTATAGGTTTTTTAAAGCATGAGCAAAGTCGAAGTGGTCGAACGTCCAGTTAATTTTATACGTAATATCATTAATGATGATCTGGCCAGTCATAAGTATGAAATGGTGCATACCCGTTTTCCACCAGAGCCCAATGGTTATCTGCATATTGGGCACGCAAAATCCATCTGTTTAAACTTTGGATTGGCGGCCGATTACCAAGGCCAATGCAATCTTCGTTTTGATGATACCAACCCCAGCAAAGAAGATATCGAGTACGTTGATGCCATCAAAAAAGATGTGGCCTGGTTGGGCTTTGAATGGGCGGGGGATATTCGTTATTCATCCAACTATTTTGATCAGTTTTACGCTTATGCTTGTGAGTTGATTGAGAAAGGCTTGGCCTATGTCTGTTTCCTAAACGCCGAAGAGTCGCGTGAGTTTCGGGGGACTTTGCGTGAAGCGGGTAAAAACAGCCCAGACCGCGAAAGCTCTCCTGCCGAAAACCTAGACCTTTTTGCCAAAATGAAAAACGGCGACTTTAAGGAGGGCGAGTGTGTTTTAAGAGCCAAAATTGATATGACCTCCTCATTTATGTGCCTGCGCGATCCCACTTTATACCGAGTGCGCTTTGCGACCCATCACCAGACGGGCGACAAGTGGTGCATCTATCCAATGTATGATTTTGCCCACTCTATCTCAGATGCAATTGAGGGCATTACCCACTCTTTGTGTACTTTAGAGTTCCAAGATAACCGCCGTTTGTATGACTGGATTTTGGATAATCTACACGACTTTAACAAGCCAGATCGTCCACATCAGTATGAATTCTCACGTCTAAATCTAGAATATACGGTCATGTCAAAACGTAAATTGCATCAGTTAGTGGACGATAATTTGGTCTCAGGTTGGGATGATCCGCGTATGCCGACCATCTCCGGCTTGCGTCGTCGTGGTTATACCGCGGCTTCATTGCGTGACTTTGCCGAGCGTATTGGTGTCTCTAAAGTCGATAGTATGACCAGTATGGAAATTTTAGAAGCGGCGATTCGCGACGACCTTAACAAGGTTGCACCCCGTAGCATGGCGGTATTAGATCCGATTAAGGTCATTATCGAAAACTACGAGGGTGAGTGTGAATCTATCCAAGCACCGATTCATCCGCAGAATGAGGCGATGGGTAAGCGCGAGATTTTCTTTGGTCGTGAGTTGTATATTGACCGTGCAGATTTTGCAGAGGTCGCACCTAATGGTAAATTTAAGCGTTTAGCCTTAGACAAAGAAGTACGTCTGCGGAACGCCTATATTGTCAAAGCGGCTAGGGTTGATACCGATCTTCAGGGTAATTTCACTACCATTTACTGTACTTATGATCCTGAAACCTTGGGTAAAAATCCTGCGGATGGTCGTAAAGTGAAGGGTGTGATTCACTTTGTCGAAGCCAGCAAAGCGTTACCCGCCGTCTTTAGAATTTATGATCGTCTGTTTAGCGTGGAAAACCCCGCGAAAGCCGATGATTTTGAGTCGGTTTTAAATGCCGATTCATTAGCAGTAAAGCAGGGGTTTGTAGAACCAGGCCTGGCCAATTCAGAAGCAGAGAAAGCGTATCAGTTTGAACGTGAAGGTTATTTCTGTCGAGACAACCAATCGGGCGACGTACAGGTGTATAACCGTACCGTTGCCCTGAGAGATACTTGGGGAACAAAATGATTGAGAGTAAAGCGCAGAGAGTCTGTGGGGTAGAAATTAGCGGTAACGAAGCCATTATTACCATTTTATTAATGGAAGATGATATGTTCTATCTACCCGTGTGCCGCGTAACCCGCATTGCATGTAAAGACCCGGACAGCGCCAGCGAGTTAAAGTATTTTCAAAAGACTTTTATGCAGTTGGCGCAAGATTATAAAATTGATCATGTGGTGATTCGTGAACGCCAGAAAAAAGGCAAGTTTGCCGGTGGTGCTAATGGCTTTAAATTAGAAGCGGTGTTACAAGTCGCCCCTAGTTTGGATGTGATCTTAATGAATCCAACGGTTCAAAAAGCCAATTTGAAGCACTACCCTATGCCGATTACTTTTGCAGAGACCGGCTTGAAAAAGTTTCAAGAGCCCTCTTATACCACAGCCTTTGCCTATTTTGCCGGTAAGCATGTTTGGTAATCAGTGATTTTTGATTTAAACCAACATAAAAAGGCGCTTTACAGCGCCATTTTTAACCCCTCAAGGGGCATCTCGTCCGTTCATGATCTCGTGCAACGGCCTCTATCTACTGTACATTGAGAATTTTATGTCTAACTCTGACAACCAGCCCGCCAAACCTTTAGCGGATATTCCATCGAACGACTCTTTTTCGCATTTGGATTTACCACTGTCGCAACTGAATAATCTAGAGTCCTTAGGCTATACCACCATGACACCGATTCAAGCGGCGGCTTTGCCCTTAGGGCTAGGGGGCAAAGATTTGATTGCCCAGGCCAAAACCGGCAGTGGTAAAACGGCCGCCTTTGGGATTCCGGCTTTAAATAAAGTGGATGTCAGCAACTTTGCGGTTCAAGTATTGGTCATTTCACCAACCCGTGAACTGAGTAATCAGGTGGCGGATGAACTAAGACGTTTAGCGCGTTTTCAAGCCAACCTTAAGATCGTGACTTTATGTGGTGGTGTGCCCATGCGCCCACAAATTAACTCATTAGAACATGGTGCTCATGTGGCGGTCGGGACCCCCGGTCGTTTACGTGATCATATAGAGAAAGGCTACTTAGATTTAAGCCAAGTGCACACCGTGGTCTTGGATGAAGCGGATCGCATGTTGGAGATGGGCTTTGTTAGCGAGATGATTCATATTTTAGGTTTTACCCCCCAGAGCCGTCAAACCTTACTTTTTTCGGCCACTTTCCCAGAAGATATTGTGGATTTAAGCCGTCGTTTTCAGAAGAACCCAATGCAGATTGCGGTGGAATCACATCACGATATGGCGACGATTGATCAGCAGTTTTATATTTGTCATCATAAAGAAAAGCTCGAAAGTTTAGTGAAGTTGTTATCTTTTAATGCCTTTGAGCACGGCATTATTTTCTGTAATACCAAAAAACTGGTACAAGAGGTCTCAGACTATCTTGAAGACCGTGGCTTTAGCGCTTTGGCGCTGCATGGCGATATGGAGCAACGTGAACGTGAGCAAGTATTGATTCAGTTCAAGCATCACAGTACCAATTTATTGGTCGCTACCGATGTGGCCGCGCGAGGCTTAGACATTGAAGCATTGCCCGTGGTGATTAACTATGAGCTACCTTACGAACAAGATACCTATGTTCACCGGATTGGTCGAACAGGGCGTGCGGGTCTAGAGGGGGTTGCGATTACCCTATTTACTGAAAAAGAGAGCTATAAATTGGCGCGCTTAGGCGAGCATCAAGGTCATGCCTTATCGTATGAGTCGATTGACTTAATTCCTAATACCCGTACTAAACGTCTACAACCTAAGTATGTGACATTATATATTTCAGGGGGGCGTAAAGATAAGGTACGTCGCGGCGATGTCTTAGGAGCACTTACCCAGGGAGCCGGTATTGAAGGCAAGCATATTGGTAAAATCGATGTGGTTGAGCATTCAACCTATGTGGCGATTGAACCTGAGTTTGCACAAGAGGCGGTCAGTAAAATGAACCAAGGCAAAATTAAAGGCCGTAAGTTTAAGGTGGGTCGTTTGATCTCTTAAAAGAGGAGCTGGACACAAAGGCACGAAGAAAAACCAAAAGAATGAAATTTGAGAGTCTAAGATTAAAGCTTGATTAGATGCCTAGAACTTAGTAGCTCAATTTCACTTTTAAATCTTTTAAAACTTCGTGACTTCGTGGTCAACTAATCTTTAGTCCAGCGTTTTAACCAACTCGAGCATCGCTTGGGCATGACCTTCTGGCGAGACACCATACAGGGCGGCTTCTAAAACGCCTGCTTTATTGATCACAAAAGTAGAGCGCACAATGCCCATCTTTTTCTCACCATTTTTCTCTTTCTCTTGCCATACTCCATAATCCTCACACACCTGCCCCGAGGTATCCGCCAGTAAGTCGACTTTTAAGCCAAACTTATCTATAAAGGCCTGGTGGCTGGCACAAGAGTCTTTGCTAACACCAATGACCACAGAATCTGCGGCGGCAAACTCAGTGGCTAATGCGGTGAAATCATTAGCCTCAATGGTGCAACCAGGTGTGTCATCCTTGGGATAGAAATAGAGCACAATGTTTTTTTGGCCTTTAAATTGGCTTAACGAGACCATTTCATTGTTTTGATTTGGGCTATTGAATTCAGGTGCAACTTGATTTTTTTTTAACATAAGAGAGTCCTAGGTTGTGAATAAAGGTTAATATCTAGTGGCATCATAAACAAAGTCAGATTTAATTTCTTCCATAAATAAAGTAAGGGAGTTTATGAGTCGAAGGGAGCCGAGGTAACTTAAAATAAGCTAAAAGCTAATTATTTGCAAATAGTCATTTATTTAAGTGTTAATTTGAGCCTGTAAGGCTGATGCTTGCGGTAGAATTAAAACTTATTTTAGCTCTATAGATGGGCCATATTTTTCCGTTTATTCGGCAGTGAGAAAGCGTAAATGCTAGATTTGTTAAATCACAAAAAAATTATTTTAATCAGTTTCCTGGTGTTCACAATGGGTGTTATTGTGACGAGTTTACGCTATCAGGCGCAATTGGATAATCATATTCAATTGTTGGAAAAGCATTTTCAAGACTATGCCACCACGGCCCATTTTTCTCTACAGCAAGCGCTGCAGCGGGAATTCCAGCGTTTACAAAGTCTGGCGAAGGTGTTCAATCTTGCAGATGACGTTTCGCACGAGGCGTTTAAGCAAACTTCCAGAGTCGTACTGGCGGCCGATAATGGGATACATCTATTAAAGTGGCTTGAGGTTGTTGAGCATAAAGATCGTCAAGCCTTTGAAGAGTCGGTACGTTTAAATGAGCCTGATTTTGAGATTAGAGAGGTTATAGATGACAGACTCGTCAGGTCACCAGCGGCACCCAGTTACGCGGTTTTTAATGACTGCTACCCCATCGAAAAAAATTCGATGGTGTTCGGTTTAAACGTCTATTCGTCTGAAGTTTCAAGTAAGGTTTTAGCTCAGGCAGCGCAATTAAAGAGTACCGTTGCCACTAGGCCGTTTAAATTATTAGACGACTTGGAATTTGGGAGTTCAATCCTTTTTTACCATCCTGTTTATAAAGTAGATGGTGCCATAAAGGGGTATGTCGGCCTGGTTCTAAAAATGCATGATTTTTTGATTTTCGTGCGTAAAAATTCAATGCTAGAACCCAGCCTTCACTATAGTTTGCACAATGTAGAATATAGCGAGAGACCTTTTGCAACATTAGGTCCTGACTTTAGTACAAGTCAGCCATCCAATATGCGGAGTTTAACGTTTAATATCAACACCGCAGGACAAGTTTGGACTCTGACCACTGAGGCGGATCTGACCCAACTTCCTGAGTATAAAGGCGAGCCATTAAATAGTCTTTATAGGCCGGCTTGGGTTGGCTTGGGGTTGAGTTTACTGTTAGCGCTTTTTACCTATTTTATCTTACGATTGAGATTAGAAAAAAGTCTACATAAACAATATCTCAAAGATCAGGAAATCCACTATGCAGATCTGATAGAACAGGGCTCGGATGCTTTTTTTCTATTAAGTTGCGATGGGTGCTTTATCAAGGTCAATTCACAAGCCGCCAACAGTCTAGGTTATTCTAAGAGTGAACTATTAGGTATGAATATCGGTCAAATTGACAGTGATTTCACGCCCGATGAACTGCATGATATCTGTGTCGGCGTTACCAACGGTGAGAAACGACTTTTTGAAAGTCATCATCGACGCAAAGATGGTACGACTTTTCCGGTGGAGATTAGTGTCTCTAAGTTTATGTTGAATGATAAAGAGCTCAGCAGTGCTTTTGTGCGTGATTTAACCGATCGAGTGACAAAGAGAGCCTTAAGGTTAGACAATACGGAAATGCATAAGGCATTAAAGAAGTATACGCATGATTTAGAGGCGCAAAAATTGGCCTTTGAGATGGTGTTTGAAAAATCAGACGATGGTGTTTTTATATGCGAGGGACGTCACGTTATCGAGTGTAATGAAGCAACGGTCCGTCTATTTGGTTTTGAATCAAAAGAGGCTCTATTGCGTGCGCCTAGTAGTGTTTTTTCGCCCAAATTTCAGCCAGATGGTGAGAGTTCACACCGTAAGGGCTATAGAATGATGCAACTATGTTTAGAGAAGGGTCATCATCACTATGAAGGGGTTAATAAAAGGCGCAATGGTGAAGAGTTTTGGTCTGATGTTGTACTGACCCGCATTGAATATTTTGGGCGTCCAGTGATTCATATCGCATTCCGCGATATAACACAAAGAAAGCAGTTGGAGGCCGAAATGTTTGCGGCGAAAGAGGTGGCTTTACAAGCCAATCAGACAAAAAATGAATTTCTGGCTAAAGTATCACATGAAATCCGCACGCCTTTACATGGTATTTTAAGTTACAGCCAGATGGGTATGACCCGGTTTGATAAGGTGGATGTCGATAAAATAAAACGTTATTTTACTCATATAGATACCAGCGCCCAAAAGCTGCTGTTGCTGTTTAATGACCTGTTTGACGCCTCTAAATTAGAAGCTGGGGTAATGCGTTTTGATTTTGTCTGCCAGGACCTTAGACCGGTGATTAAAAGCTGTATTGAGGAACAGGCTGCTTTAGCTGAGGAAAAACAGATTGAAATCCTCATGGTGGGTCATGCGCAGATAGCCTATTTTGATGCGGCAAGAGTCTCTCAAGTCATTTGTAATTTATTGAGTAATGCTATTCGTCTTACTGACCCAAATAAACGTATCTTAGTTAAAATTGAAGGTCTTGATTCAACACAAGCACAGGTGATGGTGTCAGATGAAGGGTCGGGGGTTTTAGAGGATGAAGTCAGAGATATTTTCAATCAGTTTGTTCAGGGGCGTCAGCAAGAGTTGAATACGGGAGGAACGGGTTTGGGTTTAGCAATCAGTCGTGAAATAATATCAGCGCATCGTGGCCAAATTTGGGCAGAAAACAGAGTAGCCTTGGGGCAGGTATTAGGTGCTGATTTTAAATTTATCTTACCGATCCATAAAGAGGATTGGATAAATAATGGTGTTGTAGAATTTAAGGATAATGCATGAAAATGGATGAGCTATCAAATCATAAACCTTATATTTTAGCGATTGATGATGAATTGATTAATCGCTTAGTGCTCGAAGACCTGTTAGAAGAGCATTATGAGTTGACTCTACTGGATAGTGGCGAGAGTTGCTTTGCCAGTATTGCCGATCGGTCTCCAGAGTTGATTTTATTGGATGTGAATATGCCGGGTTTAAATGGGTTTGATCTCTGTCGGCAATTGAAGTCAAATCCGATCACGGCGGATATTCCAATTATTTTTTTAACGGCTAAAATCGCCATGAATGATGAGCGCTTAGGCCTGGAGCTAGGCGCCGTTGATTACATTACGAAGCCCTTCTCTGAAAGTATTTTATCGGCACGCATCAAAACCCATTTGAGCCTATCTCAGACCCAGGAATTACTCAAAAAAAGTCATGCAAAATTGAAGAGAGAGCGCGACTATGTTGAGTATATTATCTTATCGATGCGTGATGACCGCCGCTATAAAGCAGATAATCTGACGACTCTGGTCGCGCCGGTTGAAAAAAGTAATGGTGATTTGGTGTTGTCGGCGTCTACTCAAAATGGCCATCGGCATATTTTATTAGGTGATTCTACCGGGCACGGTCTATCAGCGGCGGTTGCAGGACCATTAGTCAGCTCACTCTTTTACTCACGAGCAGAGCAGGGGTTTGCTCTAGGTGAAACAGCGACATTGATTAATCATGAGCTCTATCAGAAGTTACCCCCTGAAATTTTTATGGCGGCGATTCTGATTGATTGGAACCTAGAATCGAATGAATTAAAAGTTTGGAATTGCGGCATGCCATCCCTATTACACTATCGTAATGGTGCTTACTTACAAGAGTTTAAGTCTAACGGATTGGCTTTAGGTGTTGTCGACTCTTTTTATGGAGGGGGTGAACCAAAAGTGATTGAACACTGTTCAGGTGATGTTTTTTTTGGTTACTCAGATGGTGTTCAGGATGTTGTCACTCAAAGTAATGACCGTTTTGGAGATGTTCGAATTCGAGAATTACTTAAGACGATTTTGGAGGAAAATTTGTCATTAAAACAGGTGTTACACACGCTGGAAACCTATGCAGGGA
Organism: Pseudomonadota bacterium; assembly: GCA_051746325.1. GTDB lineage: Bacteria > Pseudomonadota > Gammaproteobacteria > Thiomicrospirales > Thiomicrospiraceae > Thiomicrorhabdus. The sequence continues at coordinate 23,870 of JBNJEY010000005.1, read as the reverse complement.
CATTAGATTTTGCGGATGATGTGACCCTAATGCAGTTGCAAATACCCTAAAGAGCCCCTATTTAAAAATCAGAAATTCTGTTCTCGTTAAAGTGTGTTATTTAAACGGTTTATTACCGCTTCACGTGCTAGCCCATCGGCAATGGCATTGCCTTTATTGCCATTGTGGCCTTTAACCCACTTCCAAACGACGTGGTATTGATAGGTCAACTCTTCTAGTTTTTCCCAGAGAGATCGGTATTTGACCGGATTACCGGATTTATGTACCCAGCGATTTTGACGCCACAAGTGGATTTTTTGAGTGAGGCCTTCTATTAAAATCCGTGAGTCTGTATAGAGCGTGACTTGGTAGGGGGGATGAGTTGGTACGATTTTGTTATACAATCGATCAAGTGCACTGACCGCTGCCTTAAGTTCCATTTCTAAACTGGAAGTCTGTTTCTGCCAATCGGAGAGTCGTTCAATCTCTTTATTCTGCTGAAAAATGACCGAACCCCAGCCGCCGACATCCAAGTTTTCAAAATAACCGCCATCAGTATAGATTTCAATGCTTAACGGTTTTGTCTCGTCTGGCGTTTGACTGAAAGAGTCATTCATTAAGGCTTCTCTCCAAAAGTGAGCCGTGCAGCACGATCTTCGGCATGAAAGTAAGTAATAGTATGCGGTAATAGGTTGGTTTTCAAGCTACTTGCATAGCAATAACATTCTAGTTGGCGAAAACTATTTTTTATATCAACCCCCCTAAAGCCCCTTCAAAGAAAGCTAGGCTTAGCCTATTCACTCCCATTCCATTTATTTAAGAAGTAGCTGTTGTAAATTGCGTAGATATTCTTGCTCGTCTGGTTCGATTTGATCACGCTGGGCAATCCAAAGAGATTCGGCTAAGCACTCCATCATGGCATGCTCGGTTTTATGGACGTCACGTAGCTTTTCTCCTAATTGCTGATAAACGGCTTGAATCCCTGCCGGACGATCCATAGAGACTTGCTCTTGTAGTCCTAGGTGCATGCCCATATGCAGAAATGGGTTGGTTTCGCCATCTTCGGGTTTATATTCATTGCCCAAGTGTTTTTCATTGCTGAGCATGGCGTGATATTCAGGGTGCAGTTCAATGACGCGCGCAACCATCTGCTCCATAGCATCCATTTGCATGCTAAAGCGGGCTTTCTGCCAAGTATCCACATAAAACTGGCGTAATTTGTCTCTTTCAGAGGTATAAAACATAGTTCAGGCTCTTTAAGTGTAATCAAAAATAAAAAACAGATCATTTAGTGATTTTAATAAGGTTGCCAGTAGCGCTAAATTAAGGCGAAAAAAGTGAGCTTATCTGATTAAAGCACTAAACTTCGGTTTTTTCTTTATATTCGCATAGGTCATAAATACAACAGGCTCCGCAACGGGGTTTACGCGCAACACAGGTATAGCGACCATGTAAAATCATTAAATGGTGGGCTGGAATAAGGTATTGCTGAGGAATGTTTTTAAGGAGCTTTTTCTCAACTTCTAAAACATTTTTACCAGGCGCCAATTTAGTGCGGTTTGAGACTCTAAAGATATGCGTGTCAACCGCCATAGTCGGCTGACCGTAGGCGGTGTTTAACACCACATTTGCGGTTTTTCGGCCAACGCCTGGTAGAGCTTCCAATGCTTCTCGGTTATCTGGAACCACGGAGTTATGCAGTTCCACCAGCATTTTACAGGTTTTAATGACATTCGCGGCTTTGGTATTAAACAGGCCAATGGTTTTGATATAGCGCTTTAACCCCTCCTCGCCTAATGCATAGATGGCTTTAGGTGTATTGGCAACCAGAAACAATTTGTCTGTGGCAATATTGACACTTTTGTCAGTGGCTTGTGCCGATAAAATAACGGCAATCAGAAGTTCGAATGGCGTGCTGTAATTCAGTTCAGTTTCTGGATTTGGAATGGCGACATTTAGGCGCTCAAAAATTTCGAGACGGATCTGTTTATTCATAAGGAATTCAACCTAAAGTCAGTATAAGCCATCTACTTAGCCGACCTTAATCGGTGAACTCACTGAGATCGGAATACCGATCTCTTTTCCAAAAGGATTTTGTTGTCGAGCGATTTTTTGAGCATCGATATAGTTTTTAAACGCAATCAATAACCCTAAACCAATAAAGGCACCAGGCGGTAGAATGGCCAATAAAACGCCTTGGTAATGGCTGCTAAAATGCAACGTCCAATCGCGAGCTGTTTCACCGAACATGAGGTAAGCCTGGTCAAAAAGCGTACCGTTACCAATCATTTCACGCAAGGCACCTAATAAAACCAAGATGAATAAAAAACCAAGACCCATGAAAAAACCATCGACAAGGGCTTTATCAACGCTGTTTTTCGAAGCATAGGTTTCAGCACGGCCTAAAATGGCGCAGTTAGTGACAATCAAAGGAATGAATATGCCCAAAATACCGTGCAGAGTATGGAAGTAGGCGTTCATTAATAGATCGATTATAGTCACGGCCGTGGCGATAATGGCGATAAAAACCGGAATACGAATTTCATCAGAGACATGGTTACGAATCAGTGACACTAGAGTATTCGACACCAGCAAAACAAAGAGCGTGGCCAGGCCTAAACCCAGCCCATTTACCGTATTATTGGACACGGCAAGCAGAGGGCATAATCCCAATAAGGCCACGAGCGCTTGGTTATTTTTCCATAAGCCGTTATCTATAATCCCCTTATATTCTTGCCAACGTGAGTTTTTGTCGCTATTGTCTGGCAGAACAGTTGCGGAATCGGCTATGCCATCATAATTGGATGCACTGTTCGATAAATTACTCATATAGAGTCTCTCCGTATTCATTGATGAATATTAGGGCGTTTTTGACCGCACCGACCACTGCACGTGGTGTAATGGTCGCACCAGTAAATTGATCAAAATCTCCGCCATCTTTTTTCACAGCCCAACGTGGATCATTATCATCTCTGACACTACGACCATTGAATTCAAGTATCCACGGGTTTTTATTAAGTTCGATTTTATCGCCCAGGCCAGGTGTTTCTTTATGTTTTAAAACACGTACACCAGAGACTCGACCATCGGGCAGGACCCCGATTAACAGAGTGATATCACCACTATAACCGTTCGGGGCTGTGATGGTAAAAATAAGGCCAGCGGGTTGCTTGTTTTTTCGGGCTCTGTAAAAAGTAACCGGCTTTTCTGTGCCTAATAGCGCCAAATTTTGAGGGGTCAATACTTGTAGTTTATCGGTTAGCGGGTCATTGTCATACAAGTCAGTCGGCAAAACCTGATTGAAGGTGTTGACCAGAGTCTGTTTTTCGGCGAAGGCAATCACCGGCGAAGTGAAATGGCGGACCGTGAGTAACAGTACAATACTGATCAAGACAAATAGGCTCAATTTATAGGCTGAGTTAAACATGCTTTTAATTAAGACATTCATGGGTGTTTTCTGCGAAGAGGTCGGTTTATCCATCTGTTATTATCCTAGCGTTTATGGCCGAAGACACGCGGTTGCGTATATTGGTCAATTAAAGGCACGGCAATATTCATCAAAATAATCGCAAATGCGATGCCATCTGGAAAAGCACCCCAGCTACGAATCACATAAACCAAAACGCCAATCCCAGACGCATAAATAAATCGGCCTCTGGGGGTCGTGCTGGCGGTGACAGGATCTGTAATAATAAAAAAGGCTGCTAGCATGGTACCGCCCGAAAGTAGGACGAAGTCTACTGGCGGATAGGTGTTGGGATCTATTGTGTGAAAGATAAAGCCCATTAGAGCCAGGCTGCCTAAAAAGCCGACCGGAAACTGCCAACGAATCGTGCGACTATACAACATCCATAGTCCACCAAGCAAAAACGCGATATTAACCCACACCCAGCTACTAAATCCAAATAGAAAATGTGAGGTTTTATTATCTACAATGAGCGGTGGATTAAGCGTTTCTGCCACGGTCATGCCTTGAGAAATTCCGATGCGGATTTCATTCAAGGGGGTTGCGCCGGTGAGAGCATCCATTGCGATGCCAGGAATCTGCCCCGTGAAGACTAGCTGCACAGCATCCATAAAGCCCATGTAATAGCCTGCAACTTCAGAGGGTAAAATCCACTGGGTCATCTGTACTGGGAAAGAGATGAGCAGGAACGCATAGCCGAGCATGGCCGGATTAAATGGATTGTAGCCTAATCCACCATAAAGGTGTTTACCGAAAACCAATGCAAAGGTGCTGCCGCTGACAATCACCCACCAAGGTGCACCAGGTGGAATACAGAAGACCAGGCCCGTGATGGTAATCAAAGCACTCATATCGGTAATGAATGGCAGGACCGGGCGCCCTCGGAGTTTAAGCATGGTGTATTCGACTACTAATAGGGTCGCCACGGCCAATAACCACTGCACGACAATACCAAAGCCAAAAAGATAGATATGAACAAGCAACGCTGGAAAGGCTGCAATCTGAACCTGGAGCATCAACTTACGGACATTTTGATTGTTATGTACATAGGGTGAGGATGAGAGTGTCGGTTGACTCACTTAGTTGGTCTCCTGTTGTTTGGCTTGGCGTTCGCTCGCACGTTTACGCGCGGCTTTAATCGCTTTTTGACGTTTTTCTTCGATTGCACTATCTTCGGCGGCATGATCTTCAGTTTTGCTCGGATTTTCGGATGCCTCTGCTGGTGCAGGTTGTTCTTTAACAGCCGTTTCTTTTTTAGCCAAAGCCCGTTTTTTAGCGGCCGCCATAGCGGCATTTTTAGCCGCTGTCTTCGGGTTTTTTTCAGTGCCAGCTGCATCACTGGCCATCTGAGCGGCTTCGATCGCTTTTCTACGAGCAGTTGGCATCTTTTCTTCAGTAGGCGTCTTAGAAGAGTGAACACCAGAATCAGACTCACCACTCTCCGTCTTAGAAGCGCTCTTCGACTTGGCAGCGCGTCGAGCCGCAGCCGCTTGAGCTGCAGCGACTGCGGCACTTGGTTTCTTAGTGGGGGCTGAAGAGTCAGACGATTTATCAGCCACTTGCTTTTTAACGGCATCTTTTTTTGCTTGAAGACGCGCTTCACGTTCTCGTTTTTCACGTTCAATGCGCGCCAGTCTAAATTCATAGCGTTGTTTCGCATGTTCAGCCGCTTCGGCCTCTGCATGCATGACTTTAATCTCGGCTTTCGCATGGCGGTAGTATTGCACTAATGGAATATAGCTTGGGCAAACATAACTGCAACAGCCACATTCGATGCAATCGGCAATATTGAGTTTTTCAACCTTATCAAACTCATGTGCTTGGGCGTGCCAATACATTTGCTGCGGCAGTAAGTTCACAGGGCAAACATCCATACACTCGCCGCAACGAATACAAGGCAGTTGCATTTCGATCGGTTCAGGTGGATTCACCAAAATACAGTTAGTGGTTTTAATGACAGGCACTTGATTGTCTTGGACTTGAAAGCCCATCATAGGGCCGCCCATTACAAGAGGATAATCAATATCAGTTTTAGGTTGGGCGGCATTGGCAAGAACAGCAAAAGGGGTGCCTATTAAGGCTTGGATATTAAATGGCGAATTTAAACCTAAACCTGAAACAGTCACGAGTCGTGATGTAAGGGGTTCACCAAAAATTACTGCGCGATAGATTGCGGCATAGGTGGCAATATTCATCATTAATAGACCCAAATCCACAGAGTGCAGTTCGGCAGGGACTTCAATATCTGTTAACTCTTGGATTAACTGTTTTTGACCGCCCATCGGATAAACGGTTTCGACGACAGCGATTGCGACGATACTCTCTTTGGCGGCGGTTTGCATCGCTTGAATTGCTAAGGGTTTATTGGATTCTATTCCGCAAAGTACTTTGGTCGCACCTAATGCCTCGGCAACAATCACGGCACCCTGAATAATTTCATGCGCTTTGGTTTGCATAAGCAAATCATCGCAAGTGATAAAAGGCTCACACTCTGCGCCATTGATTAATAGCGTATGCACTTTGCCTTTTTCTGTTGGCAACTTGGCATAGGTGGGAAAGCCTGCGCCTCCCATGCCGATAATACCCGCATGAAAAAGGATATCTTTAACGGCTTGAGGGGTTGTAGGCGGGTTACCATTAACGTTTAAAGCATTGTCAATAGCGATCTCTTTGTGGTCTGGTTTGATAACGATTGACATCGCTTTAAGGCCTGATGGATGTGGGAGTGCATAGGGCTCTATGGCCTCGATAAAACCAGAAGTCGGTGCATGAACGGGCACCACTAACGCTTTATTGGCATCTTTATGTGATTGCGCGATGAGTTGGTTTTTTTTGACATAACTACCGACCACAACCATCGGTTCTGCCGGCTGCCCCACTTGTTGTTGTAATGGCAAGATAAGCTTATCAGGGATAATCTGCGAACGAATAGGTTGGCGCGATGATAAAGACTTATAATATTGTGGAAACACGCCACCATGAAATCGATATAACCAGCGTTTGGCAGCCGGATAAATATAGGCAATTTTTTGAATTAAACGCTGCGTCAGAGAAGTGCTCATTTTTCACCCTCTTTAACTGTTGAGATTGCTGTACTTGCGGCGTCTACTGGATCAGGCCATATCCAATTGTCCGTGGTGGTTTCGATGGGACGCATCTCAATGCAGTCGACTGGACAAACCGGCACACACAGATCACAGCCAGTACACTCAGATTCAATCACGGTATGCATGAGTTTGGTTGCCCCTAAAATGGCATCCACAGGACAGGCTTTGATACATAAAACACAGCCAATACAGAGATCCTCATCAATAAAAGCGACCTTTTTTATCTGAGTGACTTCATCAGGGGCATCCATCTCTTTAGGCTCTCGGCCGGTAATTTCAGAGACAAGAATCATTACTTCGGTGCCACCTGGAATACACAAGTTCACCTCAGCTTCGCCCGCCGCCAGCGCATCCGCATAAGGTTTACAGCCAGGGTATCCGCATTGGCCACATTGAATTTGTGGCAAAACCTTATTAATCTGATCAGAAAGCGGATTGCCTTCTACTTTAAAACGGACAGCCGCATAACCTAGTAACAAACCAAATAAAATCGCCAGACCGATAAAAATAATAAGTGCTTCAATCATAAAATCTACCAGGCCTCTCTATACCAGTCCGCCAAAGCCCATAAAGGCCATGGACATGAGTCCTGCGGTAATCAGTGCAATCGGCGCACCTTTAAAAGGGCGAGGCACATCAGCGACATCAATGCGTTCTCGAATCGAGGCGAAGAGCACCATGACTAAAGTAAATCCAATCGCCGCCCCAAACCCAAATACGGCAGATTCAATAAAATTATTTTTTTCACCTACATTTAATAATGCTACACCCAGCACAGCGCAGTTTGTGGTGATTAACGGCAAGTAGATACCCAGTACTTGGTAAAGGACTGGGCTGGTTTTACGAATCGCCATCTCAGTAAAGGCAACCACGGCGGCAATCGCCAGAATAAACGCGATGGTTTGTAGATATTCCAAGCTGAAAGGTTCTAGTAGATAGGTATAAATAATGTAACTTAGAACCGATGAAAGGGTTAGGACAAAGGTGGTCGCTAACCCCATGCTTAAAGCGGCATCGGTTTTTTTAGACGACCCCATAAAGGGACAAAGTCCTAAGAACTTAACCAATACAAAGTTATTGACGAGCACAGTGCTAATCAATATCAAAACGTAATCTTGCATAGGTCATTATCCTTTTATTAAGTGCATCGTTCAACTGAATTTTAACGGTCAATATCAGTGGAATAATATTGAATTATTTAACACGCATGCCTGGAGTTGCACCATCATCTGGTGACAATATGTACAAATCACTGCCGCCTGGGCCTGCGGCTAAAACCATGCCTTGGGAGATGCCAAAACGCATTTTACGCGGCGCTAAGTTCGCGACCATGACCGTCAATTTACCAATTAACGCTTCTGGTTCGTAAGCAGATTTAATGCCTGCAAACACTTGACGTTGCTCAAAGCCAATGTCTAAGGTTAGCTTGAGTAATTTATTGGCTTCTGGTACAGCTTCGGCATTGATGATTTTTGCAATCCGTAGATCAATCTTGGCAAAGTCCTCAATGCTAATCTCTTCGGCCAATGCATCAAACTCAGATTGCTTTGCAGCATCTTTTACCGGTTGGCTCTTTTTCTCGCCTTTTTTACCATCAGGCACTGTGCTGGAGTTATTAAGAGAAGCCGCAGACGCTTCAACCATTTTCTGGATAGGCTCCATCTCTAAACGTGTCAATAAGGCTTTAAAAGGGCGAATTTCATGGTTCATTAATGGCGTTTTAATATCGTTCCATTGGATGTCTGTAAGGTTTAAAAAGGCATTTGATTTCTCAGCGGTCACTGGCAATACCGGTGATAAATAACTCATTAATACGCGGAATAGATTAAGACTGACGCTGACACACTCATGTAGTTCAGCCTCTTTACCTTCGGTTTTAGCCAATACCCAAGGGGCGGCCTCAGCGATATATTCATTAGCCTTATCTGCCAAGGTCATGATTTCACGCATGGCATGGCCATAGTCACGAGACTCATATAAATCAGCAATTTCGTCAGATTGATCGATAAAATTTTGATACAAAGCCGTTGTTTCTTTAGACCACTGGCCATTTAGTTTGCCATCAAATTTTTTCATGACAAAGCCTGCACTTCGGCTGGCAATATTGACAACCTTACCCACTAGATCTGAATTGACGCGTTGCGCGAAATCTTCCAAGTTCAAATCGATATCATCAATGCGACTGGTTAATTTGGCTGCATAGTAATACCGTAAATATTCAGGATTCAAATATTCTAAATAGGTCTTCGCCATAATAAAAGTACCGCGCGATTTAGACATTTTTTGGCCATCAACGGTTAAAAACCCGTGTGCAAAGATAGCCGTTGGGGTTCTGTAATTGGCGCCAGACAACATTGCTGGCCAAAAAAGGGCGTGGAAATTGATAATGTCTTTACCAATAAAGTGATAAAGTTCTGCTGTCGAATTTTCTTGCCAATATTCATCAAAATCTAGTCCAGACTTGTCACAATAAGCTTTAAAACTCGACATGTAACCGATAGGTGCATCTAGCCAAACATAGAAGTATTTACCTGTTTCACCGGGGATTTCAAAACCAAAATAGGGCGCATCACGAGAGATATCCCAACCGCGCAGACCACTGTCTAGCCATTCATCTAACTTATTGGCGATTTGCTCCTGTAGGTGACCTTCGCGGGTCCAGGTTTTTAACATATCTTCAAACTGGCTAAGTTCAAAAAACAGGTGGTCGGTATCTTTTTTAATAGGGGTCGCACCTGAGACAGCTGACTTAGGGTCAATCAAATCCGTTGGGCTATAGGTGGCACCACAGACTTCGCAGTTATCGCCATATTGGTCTTGGGCTGCACACTTTGGGCAGGTACCTTTGATAAAACGATCCGGTAAAAACATCTCTTTTTCAGGGTCGTAGTACTGAGAGATAGTTTTACGCGAAATATACCCCTTATTTTTTAAGCGCAGGTAGATGTGTTCTGCCAGTTCTTTGTTTTCAATCGAGTTCGTGCTGTGGTAATGGTCAAATTCTACATTAAACCCAGCAAAGTCAGCTTGATGGTCTTCAGATGATTTGGCAATCAAAACTTCTGGTGTAATGCCTTCGGCCTGAGCACGTAACATAATGGGTGTACCGTGCGCGTCATCGGCACAAACATATATACAACTGTTGCCACGCATTTTTTGAAAACGCGACCAGATATCAGTTTGGATGTACTCCACCAAATGTCCTAAATGAATAGGGCCGTTTGCATAAGGCAGGGCGCTGGTAATCAAAATTTTTCTAGGCGTTGGTGCGGTATCTGACATCTGTTTTTCACTTTATTCGTATGGGCTTTTCTTGATGCGCGCTTGTCTATTAAGGCGCTTAAATTAACCATTCATTATAGCCGTTTTATACCCGAAGTGTGACTCACTTAGTCTTGAAAAAACCGCGAGCAATATTTACCTTATTAAGGGTAAATTTTGTGATAATACCCTTTGGAAAATACATTCGTCATTTCGCGCATTGTGTGAATTATATCTCTGCACTATGATAAATGATTGAAATAAGTAATGCTTACTATAAGGTACCGTTATGAGCCTGAATACAGCAGTCAATGGTGATATCGTTACTATCTCTATTGACGGGATTTTTGATGTCAGTGTCTACGAGTTGTTTAAAAAGGCTTGTCGTACACATTTAAGTGACACGGTAAAGTTTGTAATTGACCTAAATAAAACCACCTATATGGACAGCTCCGCTTTAGGCATGTTGCTTTTATTGCGTGAAAAAACAAAGGGTGATAAAGAGCGCGTGAAGCTGATTAATGTCGGTGAAAATATCATGAACATTCTAGAGGTCGCCCAGTTTCAGCAGTTATTTAATATTCAAGCGAAATAATAAAACGGTTCAGGCGTCCTTGCCAGTGTGGGATCGCCCCTTCCTGAGTGCTCGATCATAAGGAGAGGCGATAACAGATGCGGTTTAATTTGAGTTTTTGCAGTCTGATTTTAAGTGTTCTGAATCACAATGTTAGGAAATAGGTTGGCGTAATTACGTTTTTGGATGCCAATCGTACTGCTGATTTTGTGCGCCATAGTACGATATTTTTGCGAGATTTCACTGCTCGGGTCAGCGGTTACAGTTGGTTGCCCCCGATCCGATTCTTCACGAATTCTTTTGTCTAAAGGTAGCGAACCTAAGAAATCGACGGAATATTGTTCCGCCATCTTCTCGCCTCCATGCTCTCCGAAAATCGCCTCTTCATGGCCGCATTGACTGCAAATATGCGTGCTCATATTTTCGATAATGCCAACCACGGGAATCTCAACCTTCTCAAACATTTTGAGACCTTTTTTAGCATCTATCAGCGCAACCTGCTGAGGGGTCGTGACAATCACCGCACCCGTTACTGGGATTTGCTGCGCTAAGGTCAGTTGAACATCGCCGGTGCCAGGTGGTAAATCGATGACTAGGTAATCTAGCTCCTCCCAGTTGGTCTCTTTGAGTAGCTGGGTTAGGGTTTGAGTGACAATGGGTCCACGCCAGATCATCGGTGAATCTTCTTCAATGAGTACGCCAATCGACATGACTTGCAATCCATAAGCGGTGAGAGGTTGCATACTTTTACCATCTTTAGTTTGCGGCTTTTCCTTAAGGTTTAGCATAGTGGGGATGCTTGGGCCATAAATGTCGGCATCTAAAATACCGACTTTGGCACCTTCTTGTTGTAACGCTAGAGCGAGATTAACGGTGGTAGTGGATTTACCGACACCGCCTTTTCCTGAGGCGATGGCGATAATATTTTTAATGCCAGGCAGTGGCTCCACTCCTTTTTGAGCATCGTGGCTAACGATGACTGTGTCAAACGTTGGGTGGACGGATTCAATGCCCTTAACTTGCCCTAAATGATGCTTTAATGATTGTTCAATGCTCGGCCACAAGCTTTTGCAAGGGTAAGGCATGGAGACCTTAAGGCTTAAACTGCCTTTTTTTAGCTGCAAGTCCGAAACCGCTTTAATGGTTAATAGGTCTTTTTGGCTAGTGGGGTCAATACAGGCTTTTAATTGGCGCTCAATCTCTTTTTCCAGTGCTTCAGAAATGCCATTGCCAAATAGCGTATTCAATAATCCCATGTAAATTCCTTTAGGTGGTCGCTACACAACAGCGCATAGCGAATTAATGAGACTATTCTATCAGGTCTGTCGGATAGAAAAAATCCACAAAAAAAAAGGGTATTAATAGTCCACTACTAAGCGTTAAAAACCACCTGGCCTGGTGGTTTTTAACGCTGCTTTTTAAAATAAAGAAACGTTAATAACGGCTGAACATTAGAATGGTAGGTTAATGGCAGAATCTAAAGGGGTAAAAGGGCATGGAGATCATTAATGATATCGAAGCCACTGAAGGGCTTTTGCATGCTTATTTATTTGATGGTAAAGGCAGTGGACGTTATTTGACCTGGTCAGAGGTGGAGCGTTGGGATGCTTCTATGGGACGACTTTGGCTGCATTTTGATTATACAAATGCTGCTGTTCAAGATTGGGTGAGCAATCAGAGTGGTTTAGAGTCTATTATTAGCCAAGCTTTGTTAACCGAAGAAACTCGACCGCGAGTGGCGGCTATCGAAGACGGATTGTTGATTGCCTTACGGGGCGTCAATTTAAATCCAGGATCAGATCCAGAGGATATGGTCTCAATTCGCCTTTGGGCGAGTGCTGATAGAGTCATTAGTACCCGCAAACGCGCATTATTATCGACTCAAGATGTCTTGGAAAAACTAAAGCGTGGCACGGGGCCTAAAGATAATGCTGAGTTGATTGTTCAGCTGACCGATAGTTTGATTTGGCGTATGAGTGATACGGTGGATATGCTTGAAGATAAAATGGCCGAATTGGAAGACGGGACACTCTCTGAAGATCGCTCCAGTTTGCGCTTTGAGCTATCCTCCTTGCGACGTCAAACCATCTCTTTAAGGCGTTACCTCTCTCCAGAAAGAGAAGCCTTGACGAGATTTCTTATTGAAAAAGTCAGCTGGTTTGATCACGATAATCAGATAAAACTGCGTGAAGTGAGTGATCGGCTAATCCGCCATTTGGAAGACATTGATGCCGTAAGGGAGCGTGCTGCCGTGACGCATGAAGAGCTTTTGAGTCGAATTTCTGAACAGTTGAATGAACGGATGTATGTGCTCTCAATCCTTTCGGCGATATTTTTACCTCTTGGTTTTTTTACAGGGCTATTAGGGATTAATGTGGGCGGTATTCCAGGTGCCGAAAATACAAATGCTTTTATGATTTTTGTCGGGATTTTAATTGTGATTGTATTGTTTCAGGTGTGGCTGCTTAGACGTAATAAGTGGTTATAATCTTAAGTTATCACTGTGATATGATGCGCATTTTAAAGGCCGTAGCGAGCATAGTGATCCACTATAATGTTTTATAAATGTTTTATTTGCCTGCTTTTATAAAAGTGACCGATTTCAATAGTGCGGGTCTGGACACTCTTTATTATTGACAGGCATCGAGGGCATTTTGTTTTTGATGTTATAATTCTAGGCCTTAATTTATCCACTTTAACGACCCCTAAATCTAAGATGAATATATTTAAATGAATGCAGCCACTCAACACTCTATTGAACAACTTCCGTCCTATTTAGCCGATCAGATCGCGGCCGGAGAAGTGGTTGAGCGACCTGCCTCAGTCGTCAAGGAGCTATTAGAAAACGCTCTGGATTCTGGCGCAACCCAGATTGATATAATGATTGAAGAAGGGGGTGAGAAATCAATTATTGTCATCGATAATGGCAGTGGAATTCCTAAGCAAGAGCTGTTTTTAGCAGTGAGTCGACACGCCACCAGTAAAATCAAGACGGGTGAGGATTTGGCCGCGGTGGCAACACTTGGATTTAGAGGCGAGGCATTGGCCAGTATTAGTTCGGTTTGTCGATTTGAGATGAGCAGTCGACATGAGACCCAAAAGGTCGCGTGGCAACTTAACTCAGAAGGTGAAGGTCGTTGGAGCGATCTAAAACCAGCCGCTGGTAAGGTGGGTACACGTGTCAGTGTGGTGGATCTGTTTTTCAATACACCGGCCCGAAAGAAGTTTCTGAGAACCACTCGTGCTGAGTTTATGCAGATCGAGCAACTGGTTAAACGCGTGATGTTAAGTCGTCCTGAGGTGAGTTTTAAACTCACCCATAATCAGAAAGTCACACGACATGTTATTGCCGTAGCCGATGAATTGAGTCTTAAAAAAAGGTTGGCGCAATTAATGGGCGCACCTTTTGTGCAGCAATCACTAGAGATTGATTTTGAGGCACAAGATATTAAATTGTCGGGTTGGGTCGGTCAACCCACTTTTAATCGCAGTCAGGCAGACATGCAATACCTATTTGTAAATGGCAGAATCGTGCGTGATCGCTTGCTCTCCTATGCGGTCAAACAGGCCTATGCCGATGTGCTATACAATGGTCGACATCCCGCCTACCTCCTGTTTTTAGAGATTCCGAATGAGCTGGTTGATGTCAATGTGCACCCGTCGAAATATGAAGTGCGTTTTGCAAATGGTCGTTGGGTATATGACTTTTTACGCCGTTCAGTACGCGAGTCCGTGGCGCGTCCAATAGCGGCTGAAACGGGCAGTGGTGCCCAGCTTTCTTCGTCAATAAGCCCGGCTCAAAAGAGTCGTGCGGGACAAGATTATTTTGGCGCTGGTTTTTTATCCGAGAGAGAGCCACAAGCAGATTTACAAACCGCCATGGCTTTTCAACAGCCTTATGAGGCGAGTCAGGATCGGCTGCAAAGCGCGCAATATCAGGCGGTTTTATCGGGTGGTAATAGTTTCAATCGTAATCTGCAGGATATTATTAATCAACGCCGTCAACCGACCAGGCCTGGTGAGATTAATGAGGCTTTATCCGAGTATGAAAGCCATTCAAATATGCCTAGATTGGGATTTGCCAAGGCGCAAATTCACGGCGTCTATATTCTGTCAGAAAACCAACATGGCTTGGTTTTGGTCGATATGCACGCCGCGCATGAAAGGGTGGTGTATGAACGTTTTAAAAAACAATGGGCCACGCATCGTCTGATTAGCCAACCCTTATTGGTGCCCATCGCAATGGCGTTGGATGAATCGCAAGTCGAGGTGTGGCAGATCAATGAAGCGGGCTTTAGTAAATTGGGCTTTGAGATTGAACTATTAGGCCCAGAGCAGTTAAAGATAACCGCCGTGCCGGCTTTATTGGTTAAAAGTGATGTGGTCGGTCTGTTAAACGATATGATTGCCGACTTAGCGATTGCGGGGCAGACTCAGCAGGTGGAAGAGCGTATTAATGAGATGTTGTCAACGATGGCTTGTCATGGATCGGTCAGAGCAAATCGCCAATTAACGATTCCTGAAATGAACGCCCTGTTAAGAGAGATGGAAGTCACAGAACGTTCAGATCAATGCAATCATGGCCGTCCGACTTGGGTACAGATGTCGATGGGACAGTTAGACAGTCTATTTATGCGTGGGCAATAAAATGCACCCGCTTTTAAAGTCAGCTTAAACGAGTAAAAAGTTAATAAAGATGAACGAATTAGTCGAAAAATTGATCGCCAATAAGCAGTGTCTGGCATTGATGGGGCCTACCGCCTCAGGTAAAAGCCAGTTATCTATGGCGTTGGCCAAGGTTTTACCGATCGAGATTATCAGTGTCGATTCGGCATTGATCTATCGGCAGATGGATATTGGTACCGCTAAACCCACAGCTCAAGAGATGCACTCCGTGGCACATCATCTGATTAATACGCATGATCCTGCCCAAGCCTATTCAGCCTCCGAATTTGTTGAAGATGTGCATCAATTGGTCGAGGCGATTTTTGCTCGGGGGCGTTTGCCGGTATTAGTCGGCGGCACCATGATGTACTACAACGCGTTACAGCAAGGTATGAACGATTTACCGCCGGCAGATGAGACGGTTCGAGCCTCTTTACACGCGGTTTGGCAAGAAGAGCCCGAAAGCCTGCATAAACGATTGACAGAGATTGATCCTGTGTCAGCACTGCGCATTCACCCAAATGATTCACAACGGGTGATTCGCGCCTTGGAAGTGTATGACGTTTCTGGCAAAACCTTAACAGAACTGCGTGCAGAACCTAAGCCGAATTTGACCGCGTTTGAATTGATTAAAGTCGCTCTGATTCCACAAGAGCGCGCTAGATTACATAAGCAAATTGATAAGCGTTTTGACCTTATGCTGCAGTCCGGTTTTTTACAAGAAATGAAAGCGCTTTACGAGCGTGGCGATCTCAATGGGGATATGACCTCGATGCGTTCTGTCGGCTATCGCCAGGCCTGGTTGTTTCTAGAGGGCGAATACGACTATGAAACCTTTGTCTATAAGGGATTAGTCGCCACCCGCCAATTGGCAAAAAGACAGTTAACTTGGCTCAGAAAAGAGACGGATTTAACCGTGATAGACCCTTATAAAACCAGGTTAGAAGAGCGCTTGGATCAGCTATTAGTTTTATTGAAGCAAGCTTAACACTCTGTCTATTGGCAGATAAAAGGGCTTGATAAAAAGAATTGAAGTCGCTAAGGTATGCTTTTCGTTAGATTCGATGCCAGGTTAAGCTTGAGATGCTGAGGCGTTAGCTTAAAAATGATAATAAAAATGATAATAAAAATGACAATAATAAGAACAATAAAAAGGAATCATTATGGACAGCAAGAAACCGGCTAAAGCCCTTCCAATTCAAGACCCCTATTTAAATGCATTGCGTAAAGAGCGCATTAGCGTCTCTGTTTACCTAGTTAATGGTGTAAAGCTTCAAGGTAAAGTCGATTCATTTGACCAGTTTGTTGTTTTGTTAAGAAGCAGTGTGACCCAGATGGTTTATAAGCATGCCATTTCAACGATTGTCCCAATGCGCGACCCTAAACCTTATGAGTCTTCAGCCGAAGATCGTGAGAACGCTGAGGCAGAGCAGTAAATTAGTCTGAATAAGAGAGAGAGTAAAAATATTTTCTTGATCCTTTTAGACGGCGATTAGAGGGGGATCGAGGTCAGGTTTTGCCACGGCTGGACTTGACATTAAATCGACTTTAACTCTAATTAGGGTACTATATAACTCCTTGAGTTAAGTTCTAAAAGAGAAAAAGGTTATATGGAATTATTTGATCGTCTTGAACGACGAGAATTAGAACGTGCCGTTCTGGTACATGTTGATTTTTACAATGAATCAGATCGCGAAGATGTCGATGAGTTTTATGAATTGGTCGATTCTGCAGGTGCCCAAGCTTGTACCCTCCTAACCACTAAACGACAAAGACCCGATCCAAAATATTTTGTAGGTAAAGGTAAAGCGGAAGAGATTCAAGCGGCCGTTGAACTCTATGAAGCGGATGTTGTTATTTTTAACCATACCCTGACGCCTGCCCAGGAACGTAACCTATCAACCCTGTTTGAGTGCCAAGTGTTAGATCGTGTCGGTCTTATTCTCGATATATTTGCACAACGCGCGCGTTCTCACGAAGGTAAACTTCAGGTTGAATTAGCGCAAATGAAGCGGATGTCTACCCGATTAGTTAAAGGTTGGACGCATCTCGATAGACAGGCCGGTATTGGTGCTCGTGGTCCAGGTGAAACCCAGTTGGAATCGGATAGACGTCTGGTTCAAGTGCGGATTAAAGCTTTAGAATCTAAGATTGAAAAGGTACGTAAGCAGCGTAGCCTTGGACAACAGACGCGTAAACGTTCAGAAATTCCTGTTATTACCATTATTGGTTATACCAATGCCGGGAAATCGACACTGTTTAATCAAATGACCACGGCCAATGTCTATGCAGAAAACCGTCTGTTTGCAACCTTAGATTCTACTTTGCGTCGCGTCCATCTTCCGGGTGCTGGTAAGGTTATTTTTGCAGACACAGTGGGTTTTATTCGCCATATTCCACATGATTTAGTGACAGCATTTCGCTCAACTCTAGAAGAGACTCGTGAAGCAGATCTGCTAGTACATTTGGTGGATGCTTCTGATCCACATAGAGATGAAAAAATCAGAGATGTGCAGGATGTCATAGCGGAAGTCGGGGCAGAATCTGTTCCACAGTTATTGGTTTTCAATAAAATTGACCAATTAGAACCGGCGGTGAAGCCTAAAATTGACCGCGATGAGGCGGGTGTGCCGCAACGAGTCTGGGTCTCTGCGAAAGAGGGCGCGGGGATTGATCTACTGCTCGAAGCCGTTGCCTCATTCTTTAAGGGGGCTTTTTTAACGGTCTCATTGATCCTTAAAGTGGACGCCGGTAAAAAGAGAGCGGACCTTTACTCTCTAGGGAGTATCCTAGAAGAAAGTTTTGATGAAGAGGGTAACAGCCTGTTTAAAATGTCATTAACGCATCAAGAGTGGAATACGATTAAGGATTGGCCGGAACTTTTGAAGGCAGAAGTGTTAACTTAAGGGTTTTACTCGATGAGTAATAGAGCTAGTTCATAGAACTATATTGTCTATAAATTATTTTAATGGGTGACTTTTAGAGTCAATCTAACTAGAATAATCAAATTGTGTCTGCAAAATTTTTGATTCAAAAGTCAGGTTTAAGATTTGGATCAAAACAGCAGGTAAGTTTTTTTTTATAAAGCGTAAAACAAACTTAATTTTTTTGAAAATTATTTGTTAAAGCATGGAGATGTTTGAATGGCTTGGAATGAACCAGGTAAGTCCGGACAAGATCCTTGGGGTAACTCAGGAAATAACGGCAGTGGTGATAAAAAACCACCTAAAAAACAGAATAATGACGATATCGATGTCTTATTGAAAAAAGCACAAAGTGTCTTTGGCGGTGCGAGCAAAAAATTCGGCAGTAATGGCGGTGGTTTTGGTGGTGTCGGTATTTCTGCCATTGTCGGGGTTGTCGGGGTTGTCTGGTTGCTTTCTGGTATCTATATTGTAGATCCAGCAGAGCGCGGTGTTGTGACACAGTTCGGTAAATATACTGTAGAAACTACAGCTGGTCCACATTGGCATATTCCTTATCCGATTGAAGCGGTGCGCATCGTCAATGTCGATCAAATCAGAACCGCCGAAATTGGTTATCGTTCTGACACGAATCGTAGTGGTAATGTTCCAACTGAATCGTTGATGTTGACTAAAGATGAAAACATTGTTGATTTGAAAGTCGCCGTGCAGTATCAAGTCGCAAGCGCGAATCAATACCTATTTGATATCTCCGATCCTGATTTAACCTTACGTGCCGTGGTCGAAAGCACCTTACGTGAAGTGGTCGGTCAAAATACTATGGATTTTGTACTCACAGAGGGCCGAAATGAAGTGGTTGCTCGGGTACAAAAATTAACCCAAGATCGTTTAACCGCTTATAAAACCGGTTTGATTATCACTAGTGTCAACCTACAAGATGCACAGCCACCTGAACAAGTTCAGGATGCCTTTGCAGACGTTGTTAAGGCTCGTGAAGATAGAGAGCGTGTTATTAATGAAGCACAAACCTATTCCAATGACATCTTACCAAGATCTCGTGGTCAAGCTGCACGTCAACTAGAAGAGGCCAGTGCCTATCATGATCGTGTGATTGCAGAAGCCACTGGTGAAGCGTCCCGTTTTACAAGTATTGTTACGGAGTACCAGAAATCACCAGAAGTCACACGTAATCGTCTTTACATTAACGCCGTATCTGAAGTGCTAAGCAATACCAGTAAAGTATTTGTCGGATCAGACAGTAGCAATAATTTGCTCTATCTGCCTTTAGATAAAATGGTAAGCCAAGGTTCACCGGTACCAGCTCAAGCTGCTCAGCAGACGACATCAGCGCCAGCAAATACTTCAAGCAAAACTAATCAAAACAGTAATACGAATAATACAGGTCAAAAAACCAATATTCGTGATTACCTAAAAAATAGGGAGCTACGTTAATGAAATCGATATTATCAATATTAGTCGCCGCAATCTTATTTGTCGGCAGTAGCTCAGTTTATATTGTGAATCAGTGGGAAACCGGTGTCGTACTTCGCTTAGGTGAAATCGTCGAAGCCGATGTAAAGCCAGGATTACACTTTAAAACTCCCTTTATCAACAATGTCCGTAAATTTGATGCACGTTTACAAACGTTAGATGCGCCACCTGAGCGTTACCTAACAAGTGAAAAGAAAAACTTAGTGGTCGATTCGTTTGTTAAATGGCGTATTAACGATGTTAAGAAATTCTATACCACCATGAACGGTGATTATCGTTTGGCAGGTCTGCGTTTAGGACAGATTGTAAAAGATGGTTTACGTGCTGAGTTTGGTAACCGCTCTGTTAAAGAGGTGATCTCTGGTGAACGTGTCGAGATTGCACAAAAGATTAAAGCTACCTCCTACGATTCAGCCACTTCATTTGGTATTGAGATTGAAGACATTCGTATTAAACGAATTGATTTAGCCAAAGATATCAGTGAGTCGGTCTATCGTCGTATGGAAGCGGAACGTAATCGTGTTGCCAAAGATTTAAGATCAAAAGGGGCTGAGTCTGCTGAGAAAATTACAGCCGATGCAGATCGTCAAAGAGTGGTTATTTTGGCCGACGCTTATAGTGAAGCGGAGATTTTACGCGGTAAAGGCGATGCAATCGCGGCTGATATTTATGCAAAAGCTTATAATCAAGATGCTGAGTTCTACTCCTTTTACCATAGTATCAACGCTTACAAAGACTCGTTTACCGATAAATCGGATATCATGTTAGTGGATCCGAAGTCTGATTTCTTCAAGTACTTTAACCAGTCGGCGAAGTAATTAAAATAATAAAAAGGAAGGTGGGGTAACCCACCTTTTTTATGGGATTATGTTCGAAACAACTTTAATTTCTGCATTGGCTTTGGTATTTATTATTGAAGGCATACTGCCTTTTATGTTTCCAAAGTTTTGGCAAAAGATGATGTCGCAGGCCACTTTATTAACCGAAAAGCAG
This sequence comes from Pseudomonadota bacterium, assembly GCA_051746325.1. Taxonomy (GTDB): domain Bacteria; phylum Pseudomonadota; class Gammaproteobacteria; order Thiomicrospirales; family Thiomicrospiraceae; genus Thiomicrorhabdus. Next base: position 3,410 of record JBNJEY010000005.1, on the reverse strand, counting down.
TTACGGTTAATGGGGTTGGTCTCAATTTCACTTGGCCTGGCTTTATTACTGTTTTTTACGGCATAGTCCCTTTTAGCGTATTTGAAGAGTGTGCGAGAGAAAGGGAGTTTCCTGACATTTGCTATTACAGATACCAACGATTGAATATGTTCAAAGGTTATTGATCTTACGATGAGTCAATCTTATATAGTTCATCAAAATTTAAGTGATTAGAAAGAAGTTTTAAAATGCAGCAATCAACTTGGTTTACCCCCGAAGGTTTAGAAGATCTTCTTCCAGCACAAGCCCATAAATTAGAATATTACCGTCGTCAGTTAATCGATGGCTTTTACCTTTCTGGCTATGATTTAGTGTTACCCCCTATTGCAGAATTCACCGATTCACTCTTGACTGGAACGGCACGTCATATGGAGGTTGATACATGTCGTTTTACCGATCAGGAGAGCGGTAGAATGATGGGGGTTCGTGCGGATATGACGCCTCAGGTGGCACGCATTGTCAGTAACCGTTTGAAAGCCTCAGATGGCATCTCACGCTTGTGTTATGCCGGTGAAGTGTTAAAGACTCGCAATAACAAAGCCAAAGGTTCACGTAGTCCAGTACAGGTTGGCGCTGAACTATTCGGTCACTCTGCTGTTGAAAGCGATATCGAAATCATCGAGCTTATGTTAGAAAGCATGCAGGTGATGAACCTGAATGAGATTAAGTTAAGTTTGGGTCATGTCGGCATTGTCGATGAGTTAATCTCTTTAGCGGGATTAGATGAGAATCAAGCCATTGAATTGACTGATATCTTAGAGCGCAAAGCCATTCCTGAATATGAAGTTTTTATGGCCAATACGCCACTACAAAGCGATCTGAATGAGGCATTTAAACGCTTACTGACCTATTGTGGCAGTGCTGAAACGGTCATTGCCGTTGCTCAAAAACAACTCTCTCCTTTATCATCTGTGTTAAGCGATTATTTGACCCGGCTAGCGACGGTTATTGATCATTTGCAAATCACTCATTCTGTTGCCATTCATTTGGATTTAGCGGATATTCGAGGGTACCAATACCATACTGGTATTATTTTCGGCTGTTACGCGGCGGGTGGCAAGCTTCAACCCATCGCAAAAGGTGGGCGTTATGACAATATCGGTTCTGATTTTGGATTGGCGTTACCGGCAACGGGATTCAGTCTGGACTTGCGAGATGCCCTAGATCTATTAGCCCCTATAAGTGGCTCAGAAAAAGAGACTGTTTATGCCCCTTATCAGGCGGATAAGGCACTACAAAACAAAATTATCGAATTGAAAGCTCAAGGTATTAAAGTGGTTAAGTCTTACGACTTAACCGCATTGAATACGGGTGACCAGTGGTTGTCTAATGCCTCAAGTAAATGGACGATTGAGCGCGTTTAGAGCGTCTAAGTCTTACGATATAGAATTCATTAAAATTTTAAGAAGTGGTTAAGAAGTAGCTTTATGACAAAACGAAATATTGTAGTTGTCGGCACTCAATGGGGTGACGAAGGTAAAGGTAAGATTGTGGATCTGTTAACAGACAGAGTCGCAGCGGTCGTTCGCTTTCAAGGTGGGCACAACGCCGGTCATACTTTGGTCATTGATGGCAAAAAAACGGTTTTGCACCTGATTCCTTCAGGAATCTTACGTGAAGAGGTGGAATGTTTTATCGGTAATGGTGTTGTTTTAGCACCTGATGCACTTGAAAAAGAGATGAAGCAACTTGAAGAGACTGGGCTAAAGGTTCAGCAACGTCTTAAAATTAGTGATGCGTGCCCACTGATTCTTGACTACCATGTCGCTTTAGATGTTGCGCGTGAATTAGCGCGTGGTAATAAAGCCATTGGTACCACAGGACGTGGCATTGGCCCCGCCTATGAAGATAAGGTTGCGCGTCGCGGTTTACGTGCTGGCGACCTAAAAAACATGGTTCAGTTTAAGGTGAAACTAGCTGAGACATTGGCTTATCACAACTATATGATTGAACATTATTATAAGGCTGAGCCAGTCTCTTTTGATCTGCTTTGGGAAAAGTGTCAACGTTACAGCACAATGATTGTACCGATGTTGGCAGATATCCCTAACCTGATTGCCCGTTACAATGCTGAGGGTAAAAACCTGATGTTTGAAGGCGCACAAGGTACTTTATTGGATATTGATCACGGTACCTATCCTTATGTAACTTCTTCAAATACCACGTCTGGTGGCGCCTCAGGTGGTGCCGGTATTGGCCCAAATCAACTCGATTATATTCTTGGGATTACCAAAGCTTATGCGACGCGTGTGGGTTCAGGTCCGTTTCCTACCGAGTTAGATTATAACTGTGATACGGAGATAGGCGACCCGATCGGTAAGGAGTTAGGCAATCGCGGTCATGAATTTGGTGCGACGACAGGGCGTCAACGTCGTTGTGGTTGGTTTGATGCGGTCGCATTGCGTCGTTCAGCACAGATCAATGGTCTTAATGGAATGTGCCTGACTAAGTTAGATGTGATGGATGAGTTAAAAGAGATTAAGATTTGTGTCTCCTATACCCAAAATGGCAAAGTTATTCTATTGCCACCTGCAAGTGCTGATGAGTATGAAGTCTGTACCCCAAACTATGTCACTATGCCTGGTTGGAACACCTCTACGGTGAGTACCGATTCTTTTGATGCGCTGCCAATCGAAGCGCAAGAGTATATTCGTTTCTTAGAAAAAGAGGTGGGTGTCCCTGTCTCAATTTTATCAACGGGGCCAGATCGTTCTGAAACCTTAGTGATAACGGATCCTTTTGTTTAGAAAACGGCTCTAGAGAAATGTATTATTGATATTAAAAACCGAGTATTCAAGCTCGGTTTTTTTATCTGTGTTAATAAGTTTACTCAGCCATCAAAAAATATAATTTACCAATCAAACTCATCTCGGCCAAACCCACTACCAAAGGCACCTCAAACCTCGCTATTTTGGGTGGATTCCCATAAATATATTTTCCCCATAGTGAGAAAAACAGCTAAAGCAAACCAAAAGTGCTCGAATTGAATGAAATAGATGAAAGAAGGCGCTGACATTGGTATCATAGGCTCTATTTTTATAGTTAATAAGAACAAAGGATTCATCATGTTGCAAAGTATTCGTAGTCACGCTCAGGGGTGGATTGCTTGGGTGATTGTCGGATTGATTATCTTAACCTTCGCGTTATTTGGTATTGATCAATATGCGCGTGGCGACAAAGTCGTTGTCGTGGCCGAAGTGAATGGCGAAAATATTACAGGGAACGCTTTTTTGACTCTGTACAGTCGCCAGAAAAGCCGTCTTGAAGAGCAGTTTGGTGATATGTATGACCAGGTTGTAAAAGACGAGGAGTTACGTGAACAGGTATTGGAATCTTTAGTCGAGTCAGAAGTGATACGCCAATGGGCAAAT
>JBNJEY010000004.1:0-32950 GCA_051746325.1 Pseudomonadota bacterium | reverse complement strand
AGCGCTTAAAAACACTTGAACAAACAACAAAAAAATAAAATAAAGAGCAATAGCGAGTTTAGATAATGGAGTAAACTCTGTGATGAAATCTCTCTTTTACAGTGGATAAATAGACAATGATAATTGGTGTACCCAAAGAGATCAAAAGCAATGAATACCGAGTCGGTATGATTCCGTCCATGGTGCAAGCTCTGGTTGAGCAGGGGCACCCACTCTTGGTAGAAACCCAAGCCGGCATGGGGATTGGGTTTACCGACAGCGATTACCGGCAAGCTGGCGCTACAATTATAGCGAATGCAGCTGAGATATTCGCTCAGGCGCAACTGATTGTCAAAGTCAAAGAACCGCAAGCGATTGAACGCGCCATGTTGCGCGAAGAACAAATTTTATTTACCTATCTTCACCTTGCCGCCGACCTGTTACAAACGCAGGAGCTGATTCAAAGCAAAGCGGTTTGTATTGCCTATGAAACCGTTACAGATGCTCACGGAAGTTTGCCACTACTGGTTCCCATGTCAGAAGTAGCTGGCCGCATGTCTATTCAGGTGGGTGCACACTTCTTAGAAAAAGTACATGGGGGTAGAGGTATACTGCTCGGTGGCGTAACGGGCGTAAAACCCGCCAAAGTAGTTATTATCGGTGGCGGGACTGTTGGCCGAAATGCCGCCCAAATGGCGGTGGGCCTGGGAGCTGAAGTAGTGATTCTAAATCACAGTTTGCATTCTATTGACAAGGTTAAAGCACAATTTGGCGATGCCATTGAAGCGATTTTATCAACCCCGGAACTCATCGAAAAACAGCTACTTCAAGCCGACCTGCTAATAGGCGCTGTACTCATTCCAGGCGCGAGTGCGCCAAAATTGGTGACCAAAGCACATATTCAAAACATGAAGCCTGGTGCAGTTATCGTGGATGTAGCCATCGATCAAGGCGGTTGTATTGAGACCTCGCGCCCAACCACCCACCAAAATCCCACCTATGTGATTAATGAGGTTATCCATTACTGTGTCACCAATATGCCTGGCGCAGTGCCATGGACGTCTACATTTGCCCTTAATCACGCCACCCTTCCTTATATCCTCACCTTAGCCAACAAGGGTTACCAACGCGCCTTGCTAGACGATGAATACTTTCGACAAGGATTAAATGTGATTAAGGGATTTGTTACATGTAAAACCCTCTCTGAAAGCCTCAATATCGACTATAAAGACCCGCTGACAGCGCTACAAATAACGCTATAAAAAGCTAACATCTAGACCTAGGAGGCGAATAACTTGAACTACAATATCAGTCAGAATGGTGCTGGTTTTATCGCCAATGAGTCCAATTATGATATTGGGCTTTATTCGAGCGGCATTGAAACCTGTAGCGTTTATGTTTTTTATGGTCATCAAGGGATGGCGCTCATTCACGATACAGGCCAGACGACGATTGAGTCGATTATCGACCTAGCAAAACGATGTGGCACACTAGAAAAGGCTTATTATGCGCTAAACCCTACCTATGTGCCTATTGAAGAATATAGAGCTAAATTTCAAATACATAGACAAAGAAGACGCCAAATCCATAAAGCTATAGGCTTGCAAGAAGAGCTAAAGGCATTGAACGTGGCGCAAGGCGCAATATTAGTAATGCATAACAAAATTATTACTAGTTTTCTGTCAGAGAGTCTCTTGGATTTAATTAAGAGTCCTCATAACGAGCAGAGAGAGATGATTAATATGCTCAACGATTGCTTTATCGATAACAACGCTCAATCAATCCCACTAGACCTTCAATTTGATACCAATACTTTTACTCCATTGCCTAAATTACTAAAGAGCAAAGCCCAAATGCAGCAGATAGCAAGACTTCAAGAAGCCAACCTTCACAATTTAGGCTATTTAAAACTACTTACCACCGCTGAAAACTTAGATCTCTTTGTCTGACTTGGATCCTGTAGATCAAACTTATAATCCAAAACCAAGAGCCATTAAGCTCTCTCCACCCGCATCTCTGCTTTTTCTTGCGTTTAACCCTATCCCGGTTTTATGCTAAAATTACGTTTTTTTATCTACTGGAACTCTAAATTATGTCTAATAACTTTACGACTACGCCTGATATTGTAAGTTACGGTATTGGTCGCCAAATGGGTGATCAATTAGCCTCTGACCCTTTTGAGGGAATTAACGCTCAAGCCGTAGCTACCGGCGTTATAGATTCTTTAGAAGGCACCGCCAGCCCAATTAGCCAAGAAGCATTTGCTAAGGCGTTTGAAGAAATCAATGCCATTATGCAGGCGAAACAAGCCGAGTTGGCCAAGGTAGCAGGCGTTGAAGGTGAAACGTTTTTAGCTGAAAATGCTCAGAGAGAGGGTGTTTTTGTAACGGATTCAGGTCTGCAATATGAGATTATGATCGCCGGTGAAGGTGCTTTACCGGTCGCGGAATCAATCGTTTCAACACACTATCACGGGACATTAATTAATGGAACGGTTTTTGATAGTTCTATTGAACGTGGCCAGCCCGCTGAGTTCCCAGTCAATCGTGTTATCCCGGGTTGGACTGAAGCATTACAAATAATGCCTCAAGGTTCAAAATGGCGTTTATATATCCCTCAAGAACTTGCCTATGGTTCTCAGGGTTCAGGCGCAAAGATAGCACCATTTTCAGCACTGATTTTTGATATAGAGTTACTTGATATCGTCTCTTAATCATCTAAGATTCGGGATTCAGGGATTAAACCATATTCAAAAGCCTTAAATCAAAGCGACCTTTAAGTGAGTTTAAACTCACTTAAAGGTCGCTTTCAAAAAACGAATGGGCAGACTCTTACCAGATCAAATCATCAGGCACTTCAAACTGAGCGTAGTACTCTTGATCTTCTTGGGAGATCGATTCATCGACACCAGCCAATGGAATCAATACTGAACTATCACGCTGTTCAATCTTGTCAGCCGCTTCTGCGGGAATTAAAGCATAACCGCCTTCAAATCGAGCCAAACGAATGGTGCCTGCAACCAGCGCTCGATGCGTCTTTTTATTGACGTTCAATGTTTTGACTGTACTCTTATCTGCAAAATTATAGGTAATCTCCCCCTCAAAACCTCCTATGCGATTAGACTCAATAATCTGCCGAAATTCGGCTAAAGCCGCTTTTCTTTCCTGCTGCTGCTTACGTTCTAGGTTGAGTTGAAGGTCGCGCTCAGCTTTTTGCTTTGCCGCTTCTACTGCAAGCTTGGTGGCATCATTCAGAGCAGGTTTCTGTCCCTTCTTTCCTTTACTCTGTTTCGTTTGCTGATACTTCTCTTTCTTGGCCTTTTGGGCTTTTTTGTCATCAACTAACCCGGATTTTTTCAGCTGATCAAATAGGGATCCTGCCATGACTTTTTACTCATTATATAAAATTAGACCGCTATTTTAACCTATCCAATCAAGCAGTGGCCATAAACAAAACCCATGTTTTTACATTAAATAAGTTCATCAACAAGGTTTAGACTGTAAGGAGACGCTAGCAATTCATTAGAAAAATTTAAAACCTTCCTTGCCTGGTCAAAACCACTTCTATTTATTTTTTAAGACTTTGCCTATATGATTGCTTATTTAACTTATAATCGAGCATTCAATGGTGTCTCAATAATGCTCACCATCAAACTACACCAAGCCCACTTAATGACCAACCCCCCCACACTAAAAAGGCACTAACATTGCAACATAGAGCCCCTCTTTGGCTGATTTTATTTGCGGCACTCAGCAATATGATTGCCCCCTTTTCAATCGATACCTATCTGCCCTCTTTTCCCGCGATTGAAAACTATTATCAAGTCTCTCGCGAACTGCTCTCTACTTCAATGGGGGCGTACTTATTGGCGTTTTCGCTAACCACACTCGTCTGGGGACCGCTTGCCGATCGTTTTGGTCGACAAAAAATCTCGATTATCTCTTTAGCAGGATTTTCACTGGCATCCGTGGGTTGTGCGCTTGCACTTTCATTTGATTATTTTATGTTGTTTAGAGTTTTACAAGGCGTATTTGCTGGCGGCGTGATTATTGCAACGCGCGCTATGATAAGAGACTTTTTTACCCCGCAAGAAGCTCAAAAAGCCATGTCTTTGATTATGATGGTTTTTGCGATTGCCCCGGCCATTGCCCCGATTATTGGCGGCTATTTACAGCTGCACTATGATTGGCAAAGTATTTTTTGGTTTTTAAGCGCATATGGCGTTTTTACTCTATTGATTATTGCGCTCCTGCTTAAAGAGACTCAACACCCAGATCATGTACAATCCATCGCTCTCAAAAAACTGTTTAACTCCTATTTACACAGTTTAAAACATCCGTTATTTATACGTCTGGTATTAGCGCAGTCTTTTGTTTTCGGGGGATTTTTTGTCTATATAGCAGGCTCAGCCAGTTTGATCTTTGATCATTTAAAACTTGGTCCAGAAGACTTTTGGCTACAATTTGTGCCTATGGTTGCCGGCATGATACTGGGCGCTTTGCTCTCGCATCGGCTCTCAAACCGAAACACTCCCAACCAAATCATCCACCTCTCTCTTAGCATTGGAGGCATCGCCGCGCTGTTTAATGTGATGCTATTATTTGTGACGTCGCCAACTGTTATAACCATAATCCCTGCAATCAGTCTCTACGCTTTTTCCTTATCGCTAGGCCTACCAGCGCTGTCGATTTTAGCAATGGACTGCCTCCCCGAAAAGCGTGGCATGGCAGCCTCACTGCAAAGTTTACTGCAAATGGGGATGGCGGCTTTAGTGTCTATTATACTAGTGCCTTTAATACACTCATCACTTTTTGCAATGGCCGGTAGCATGTTGGCTCTGTGGCTAATAGGTGCGTTGCTCTGGGTTACTCATTATAAAGCGCTTTACCACAAAACTTTATAAGCCTGAAATCCAGCAAATCAAGCTATTTAGATAATGAAATTCGAGTCAAATTAAGCCCTCGATTACACTTCTGAAAACCCCATTCAATGCAAACGTTACCCTCAACGGATAGCGAGGCTAGACCAGGCCTGTTCAGTTTAAAAAATAGAGAAATATTCCTTATTGTAACTCTGCGATTAATTGGTAAAATCAGCGAAAAATTTTGACCATCAAACCTCACACTCCTTAAGGAAATCATGACATGAACACGACTCGAATTGATAACAAAAACAAAAGACTTAGAAAGAAGCTCTATTTAGGCGAATTTGCGATTAAAGGCTTTGAGATGACTTGCAATATCGATATTCAAGACAGCGAGGAATACGATACGTTTATCGATGCACTGTTAAAAGTCGTTGAAAGTAACAACCTATTACTGGGCGGTGGCGGCGACAAAGAATTTGATGCATTTGTCTGCTCTAACCAACGCTATGGCTCTGTCAGCGAAGAGGATCGATTAATAATTGAAGCTTGGTTAACGGCTCAGCCTAAAGTATCTAATGTTGCTGTCGGACAGTTAGTCGATGTTCTCTACGAATTTTAAGCGTTAAGCCATCGAAAAATCCGCGTCGGTGATTACGGTGTTTTCTACTCTTACTAAACTCTCCCCTGCCACCGATTCAAAAAAGCTTGGCTGAGTGCTGTTTATTCTAGTTTAAATGCTGATAACTCATTCAAACTGAATATTCAGCTTTTCAATAAATCGACCAGTCCTGGTCGATTTATTGGCGGTTTCATATTCGAGGTTTTTATCTCCTGCAAAAGGCTATAATCCTTTTATTCAACTCTGTTAGGAAAATATTATGGCCATTCAGTGGTATCCCGGTCACATGCATAAGGCTCAAAAAGAGGTTCGTGAAATCTTTAGCCAAATTGATGTCTTTATCGAAGTATTAGATGCGCGTATTCCATTCAGTAGCCAGAATCCAATGATTGAAGAGATTCGTGGTGCGACACCGACCATTAAAATTCTCAATAAAACCGATTTAGCCGACCCTGAAAAGACCCAGGCCTGGCAGGAATATTTTGAACAGCAAAAGAGTGTTAAAACCTTGGCGTTTAATTCCCAGATAGGGGATAAACGTGAACAGATTATTAGCATGATTAAAAAGCTGGTACCTGAAAAGGCTAACTCTGTTAAAACGATTCATGCTTTAATTATTGGCATTCCCAATGTTGGTAAATCGACTCTAATTAACAATATTACTGGCCGTACCATTGCCAAAACAGGCAATGAACCGGCGGTGACTAAAAACCAGCAACGTATTAAGCTGGCAGAAGGCATTACCCTGATTGATACTCCGGGAATGCTGTGGCCGAACATTGAAAACGAAAACAGCGGTTATCGCCTAGCGATTACTGGTGGGATTAAAGAGACGGCCTTTGAATTGCCGGATATCGCCTCTTATGCTTGTGAATATCTACTGGACGCTTATCCAGAGCTTTTAAAAGAACGTTTTAATTTCAAGGAACTGCCTTTAACGGATATTGAGCTCTTAGAAGCCATTGGCCGCCAACGAGGCTGTCTACGTTCGGGTGGCATGGTGGATTTGGATAAGGTTTCACGTATCTTGATTGTTGAATATCGCGACAATGTTTTAGGCAGTATCACCTTAGAGACGCCTGAAATGATGGAAACAGAGTTAAAGCAGGTTGAAATCCAGCGAATTAAAAAGGCCGAGAAGCTTAAAGCCAAAGAAGAAGATAAAAAGTTAAGACGCGCCCGCCATAAAAGAAATAAGAAATAGTCAAAATATCCCCCATATAATATCGCATGACTTAACGGCTCTGGATTATTGGCAGAACCGTTAAGCCTCTGTCAGCTTAAAGTTGTCCTTGGCTAATCCACCAGGCCTGGTCCCCTTTTGATTTAAATCAAGTTTTTATTCACATTTCACTCCTTGGCTAGTTATCTATTTTAAGCATGATATGATGATATTTAGGTAATTTCTTAGCTTAAGGAAACTAGCGTGGATACTCTCACCTCATCAGACAGTGACTTAAAGACTCTTATTTTAAATGCGGCTCCGCCAAAAAATCACACTAAACGCTGGTTAATTGCAGTGGCGATTATGGCCATAGCACTGCTCGCCATTTGGTTTTTCTGGCAAAGTAGCACTTCAGACTCGAATACTTCTCAGTACGAAACAACACCCGTTACTCGAGGTGATTTGACCATTCAGGTGACGGCAACGGGTACCTTACAGCCCTTAGACAAAGTCGAGATGAGTTCTGAAACGTCAGGCACAGTTAAAACGGTATTGGTTGAAGAGAATGACCTGGTTAAATCCGGCCAAGTGTTGTTAGAGTTGGATACCAAAACATTAGAAGCACAAGTACAGCAAGCAAAAGCCAATGTTCAGATGGCACATGCTCAAATTCGCCAATCGGAAATAAACTTGGCGGAAAAAAAGCTCTCTTATAAGAGGAATGCTGAGCTCCAACCCAAACATCTTATTTCTGAGGACGAGCTGAACAGACTAAAATCGGCTTATCTGCGCGCTACAGCAGATTTACAATCCAGCCAAGCCAATCTGTTACAGTTAAAAGCCGCGCTTGCTTTGCAGCTCGACAAACTGAGTAAAGCCACTATTCTATCGCCGTTTAATGGCGTGATTTTGTCACGCGAGATTGACCCGGGGCAAACGGTGGTCGCTTCATTACAAGCGCCCGTTTTATTTACTTTGGCCAGAAACCTAACGCAAATGGAACTGCTATTAGATATTGATGAAGCCGATATCGGCTCTGTCACAAAAGGACAATCAGCCACATTTACAGTTGATGCCTTTCCGAAGGACGCTTTTGACGCCACTATTACCAAGGTGCATCTCGCCTCGCAAACCATTGAGGGGGTTGTCACCTATCCGGCCCGTTTACACGTCAATAACCCTCAAGGCATTCTCCGTCCGGGAATGACCTCGACAGCAGATATTACGGTGGCCCGCGTGACTCAAGCCCTATTGGTGCCCAATACGGCCTTGAGGTTTGAGCCTCCAACGACGACCCGTCAAAAATCCTCAGGTAGTTTGATCAGTCAACTGTTACCCAAAAGACCGAGACCATCCAAGAAAAGCTCATCCAACCTCAGTCGTTCACACGTTTGGATATTAGAAAACAAACAACCTAAGTTAATCGAAGTTACCACCGGAGTGAGTGACGGCATACATACTCAAATATTAAGTGGTCTCAGCGACTCTGATATTGTGATCGTTGATCTATTGAGCAACACAACCCCATGAATTTGCCGTTGATTGAACTTCAAGAAGTATACAAAACCTACGGCAAGGGAGATGCTCAATCGACGGTACTTAATGGCATTGATCTAACCATTCGACCGGGCGAATTTGTCGCAATTATGGGGCATTCTGGCTCTGGAAAATCAACCGCCTTAAATATTCTGGGCTGCCTGGATACCCCCTCTGCCGGGCGTTATCTTTTTGATGGCATGCCGGTCGAAACCATGAGCACCCAACAACGCGCCCTATTACGTCGCTATTACTTTGGCTTTGTTTTCCAAGGTTTTAATCTGCTTAACCGAACCTCGGCACTTGAAAATGTCGAACTGCCTTTAATCTACCGAGGCATAGCCAATAAACAACGCCAAATTCTTGCAATGCAAGCCCTTAAAACCGTTGGTTTAGAGGCGTTTTCAGACCATACACCGGGAGAGCTCTCTGGTGGCCAACAACAACGTGTTGCCATCGCCCGCGCCATAGTCACGCAACCCAAAGTCTTATTAGCTGATGAACCAACAGGTAATCTAGACACGGCACGTTCTCAAGAGATTATGCAGATCCTGTTAGATCTAAATCAACAGCACGGCATTACGATTATTATGGTCACTCATGAGGAAGATATGGCGAGTTACGCTCAGCGTCGAATCCTCTTTAAAGACGGCCAAATCATTAGAGCAGAGGAAGCCCTATTATGATTGCCAACGCCCTTATTCTGGCCATACGAGAAATTCGACGTAACTTAATGCGTTCATTTTTAACCGTACTTGGCGTGGTGATAGGGGTTGCTTCGGTTATTACCATGGTCACATTAGGCAGTGGCGCCACGCAACAGGTGACTCAGAATGTGGCCAGTTTAGGCTCCAATCTCATTACCGTCAGGCCTGGTCAAATGGGTTATCGGAGCTTGGCTCCGTCTTTTAAACGCGAAGATGCCCAAGCCATTGCACGAGATATTCGCGGTATTAAAGCAGCTGCGCCACTGGCCAGCGCCAATACGACGGTTGTTTATGGAAACGCAAACTGGGCAACTATTATTGTCGGCACCACTGAAAATTACTTTACGGTGCGCGAATGGCAACTCCAACAGGGCCGAGCCTTTACCCCCGCTGAAGAGCGCTCTGGCAGAGCGGTTTGCGTGATTGGTGAGACAGTCAAAAAAGAGCTGTTTGCCAACAGTAGCCCCCTGGGCTTAAAAATACGTTTCAATAAAGTAGCTTGTCAAATTATTGGGGTACTGCAAGCCAAAGGCCAAAGTGCTTTTGGTTCAGATCAAGATGACCGGATTCTTATGCCGCTTAAAACTTTTCAGCGCCGTGTCAGTGGCAATAAAGAGATTCGCCAAATTGACATCGCTATCCAGAAAGGATTTGACACAGCGCTATATAAGACCAAAATTGAAAACTATATGCGCGAACGCCGTAAACTATCCGACAATGAAGAGGACGATTTTATGGTGATGGATATGAAAGAGATCTCTAATATGTTGAGTAATATCACACAAGTGCTGACCATGTTATTAGGGTCTGTTGCGGCCGTCAGTTTATTAGTAGGCGGTATTGGGATTATGAATATTATGCTGGTCTCCGTCACCGAACGTACCCGCGAAATCGGGATTCGTTTAGCCATTGGAGCCTTAGAAAAAGAGGTATTATTGCAATTTTTAGTCGAAGCGATTGTGCTGTCGACCTTTGGCGGCCTCTTTGGCATATTATTGGCGTTAATCGCCTCTTATAGCTTAGCCTCATTTATGGCCATTCCACTGGTTTTAGATATTTGGGTTATTCTCTTCTCTTTTGCTTTTTCAGCATTTATAGGGGTACTCTTTGGCTATTTTCCCGCACGCAAGGCCGCTCGCCTCGATCCAATCGTTGCACTGCGTCATGAATAATAAATTGATAATTTAACAGGTACTTAGGCGTTTTAATCTTAGATTATTGATTCTAAACAACTAACCGTTAAAAAATCAGATCTCTCTTTGAGACTCAATTGACAAATAGCCACAATATTTTTATGCTTATTTTTAACGCAATGAGCTTATCAGGTTAAGTGGCTCTTAAATCAATAGAGGGATCCGATTATGCAAAACTTACTACCCAATAGAACCAGCGCCGGACAGGATCTTGCAGAGGCCCTACTCTCTTATATAAGCCAAGACAACGTCATTGTACTCGCCTTGCCCAGAGGCGGTGTGCCGGTTGCTTTCGAGATCGCCGAAAAGTTGCATGCCCCTCTGGATCTATTATTGGTTCGAAAGTTAGGCACCCCTGGCTACTCTGAACTAGCGATGGGGGCCATTGCCAGTGGCGGTATTAAAGTCCTCAACTCACAAATAGTGCACGGCTATGGTATTAGCCAGTCTGAACTTGATGCGGTTGAAAAAAAGGAGCGTTTGGAACTTAATCGTCGATCTGAACTTTATCGTGGCAAGCGTCCTTACCCCAACCTTAACGATAAAATCGTCATTCTTGTGGATGATGGCTTAGCTACCGGGGCAACAATGCATGCAGCGATTGATGCCGTTAAGCAGCAGAACCCGCAGAAAATAATTGTGGCGATTCCTGTGGCACCGCCAGACAGCGTTGACTCATTAGCGCAAATGGTCGATGAGGTTATCTGCCCGCTGCAACCCAGACAACTCTCATCGATTGGCCAGTGGTATGCGGACTTCTCTCAAGTGAGCGATGAAACGGTAATCGATCTACTTAACCAGGCCTGGTCAAATGAGTCTTAAACCCAAGCATTCAACAAGTCAGCAAATAACGGCAGAGGATACTATGCAAACCATTAAAATTCAAACGGATACAGTTGCGTTGGAGGGGTTTCTAACCCTACCAAAATCGGCAACGGGGTTGGTCGTCTTTGTCCATGGCAGTGGTAGTAGTCGCTTCAGTGAACGCAACCAGTATGTTGCCGAGTTATTAAACCGAGCAGGCCTGGCAACCTTGCTATTTGATCTACTAACCCCTGAAGAGAACAGGGTCGATGTCATAACGCGAGAGTATCGTTTTGACATTGATCTACTCAGTCAAAGAACGATCGCTGCGGTTGATTGGATAACGGATCAACCGCTTCTAGAAGAACTCTCAATTGGTTTATTTGGCGCTAGCACGGGTGCCGCCGCCGCACTGGTGACCGCCAAAGCCCGAGCCAATGAAATAGAGTGCGTCGTCTCACGTGGAGGACGTCCAGATTTGGCCGTCTCCGCCCTACCGGACGTAATTGCGCCGACCTTATTGATTGTAGGCAGTCGAGATACAGATGTTTTACACCTTAATCAACTCGCTAAACATGCTATGACATGCGAATGCAAGTTAATCACTATAGAAGGAGCTACTCACCTATTTGAAGAGCAGGGTACGCTAAAAGCGGCTGCTGTCGCAGCTAGAGAGTGGTTTCTTAAGTATCTAGAAGAGTGATTGAATCCCATTCACTCTTCATAGTCGTTAAGGGGAGCTAAGGTTGTTTAAACCCTAGCGCCAAACACTCCGACTCTGGCAACCAACCCAAGCAACTTCTCACCTTAAGGGATTGGTAATTACGCACGATGGGCATGACTGTCAGAGTGCCCCAAACAATTTGATACCAGTGCCAGCCAATGGCGGATGGCTGAGATGACCACCACAAATTATTCACACCAAAATATTTAGTTTTAAAAACCAGGTGAATCGCTAAACGCCAATACTTTACACCGTAGGCTATTCTGGTTGCTAACATTGTTTTCTCCAAATACGGATAGGGTTAATTTTTAAAGACGCGCAAAGTCGCGCTTTATTTTTCTAATTCAATCAGTGGATTATTTTCTTTATAAACCGTTGCTCCCATAGGCGCATGAATTTTAGAGACTTTGCCAGTGACCGGCGCGGTAATATAAATATATTTTGACCAGGCCTGGTGCAATGCAAGTTCGGCTTGAGCTTGCTGATAAGTCGCACTGGCAACATCATAGGCTAACTGCGCGGCATCTCTACTACGTTTAGAGGTCACGGTACGGTCATATAAATCTAATGCCTGATCTAACTCTATTTGTGCATCGGCTAATTTGGCTTTTTGTAGAGTTTGCTGTGCCTGTAAACTGTTTAATTTAGCTTGAAAGCGGCTGGCATCTAAATTCAGTAAGCGGTCGCCCTTCTTAACCGTCTGCCCTTCTTGAACATAGACCTTAGAGACCTGTCCGGCCACTAAAGCGCCAATTTTAATGGTGTCGGCATAGACAGTAGAGCTAAAGAGTCCGACGGCTAAAAACACGGTGGTTATAGATAAGGTGCCCAGCTTGTATTGCAAATTCATGAGTGTACTTCCTATTGGTTAAAGCTTGTTTTAAGCCTGTTATCGAATAAACTAATGCTCTTTTTATGGCGTTTAACAGGTCACTCTAAGCCCACTTTGTGCCCCATCAAATAGTCAATTTGAGACCACAATAGAGCCTGTTTAAATTGCCATGCCACCAAATCATAATTCGCTTGAGATAAACGCACCATTGCATCGCCTAAATCGGTGGTCGATTCATTTTCATACAATGCACGACTGTAGTCTAAATAGAGATCGGCATAGTCGCCAAAGGCTTGATGCTGCGCTTTTTCGATCTGTAACAATTTAATTTGAAAATAGAGTTCACTCACTTCGGCTCTAAGTGATTGCGACAACTCCTGGTACTGGGCTTGGGCCATTAGTAGATTCGCTCTGGCCGTTGCTACCGCCGATTGGGCACCCGCATCGTACAAAGGGATATTCACTGAAAGCTGAGCATGCCAATTGCCTTCACGTACCTCTGGGTAACTGGACAGTTGCCCAGCCCAGGCATCTGCACGAAGGGTCGGCTTGCCTTGCGAAAATGCACTTTCGAGCGCTAATTTCTGACTGTTTAATTGCAGTGATTTCGCCTGTAATGCAGGGCTTTGTTGCAAGAGTTGTGCTTGTAAATCCTCTAAATTGGTCTCTTTAAGGGTTCTTTTAGAGAAAGATTTTAAATTTGGAAAAACAAACTCACCCGGCCGGGCATTGGGTTGATGTAATACATTGGTTAACTTTACACGCGTTTGTAACTGGTTTGATTCAGAACGCACTCGGTTGACCAGTATTTTCTGGTAACTGTTTTCTGCCGCCAATAAGTCAACATCTGATAGCTGTCCAATCGCATGCAGATCTTTAACCTTATCAAAACCAACATACTCAACGGCCATGGCTTCATTGTCAATTCGGAATTGAAAGTCCGCCAGTAGCACATTAAAAAAAGCCTGCATCACGCTTAAACGCTGTTGATTATAAACCACTTCATTCAGGGTTTTTTCGGCTTCGAGACGTTGCCCGGCAGACAATACCTGCAGATCAGTCTGCTCAAAATCATAGACCACTTTTCCAATATGCAGCGCCAACAGATGATGATTTTGGGTCTCTTGGGCAAATTCTCGCCATGCTAAGCGCCCCTCAATATTAGCTTGCCAATCGGTGGCCTGTTGGTTATTGAGCATCAAACTTTTTGCTTGTTGTAGTCGCCCGTTCTGCAATAAAATTTGCGGCGAGCGTATTGTATACGCCTCACTCAAAAGGTATTCCAAGGTTAAAGGTTCGGGCAGGGTTTCGGAGGCCATCACGACAGGTGCCATTACATCAGGGGTTGTTGCCACCGATTGCAGTGCTTGAGCATAAACGGCACTCCCCTGTAGGCTTAACAAAAATCCCAAACCGATCAACCTTGGCAGTACCCGTTTCTGTCTCAGCCAAGGGCATTTAACTATTATTGAGATCATATTGATTTGTTACTCTCGGGAGGCTTTTTTACGCGCACGTTTATAAACGGTAAACGACTGAGTTTTGTAACTCCCATCTATCACATACTCCGCTAACCACTTAAACTCTTCTTTGGTTCGAGTAGGCCCTGTGTATTTGACCAAAGGTTTACCTTCTGTATCAAAAATCATCATCACGGGGGTGGCTCGTACGCGGTATTTTTTCTCTGCTAATACCTGTCCTGTGCTTTTGGTACCATCAAAGTCCACCACCGCATGACTGCCCTCTATATCAAACATAAAGGTCAAAAAATTCTCCTTATAGAGCGCAATGACATCAGGCTCGGTCATAATTGTGCTGCGCATACGGTGACAAAATGGACACTCTTCCATATGAAAGAAGATAAAAACCCCTTTTTTACCGGCCTCTTTAGCCACGGCTAACTCTTCTTGATAATCCCCAAAGGATTCATCAAAAAACAGATCTTTAGCCGACCAGGACTGTGGGCTTAGGCTCATTAAAGCAGGTAAAAGAGATATCATTAAAACCACTCTTATAAAACGCCTGATTTTTGCTATTCTCATTTTTAATTTACCTCAAATTCAATGACTCTAACACGCTAGACACTCATATTATCACCCCAAATACCTGCAAATACCCACTATTTTTTAGTGGCCTTCATCTCATTATAGGTTTTCATAAAGTCTTCTAACATCGCTTGATCAACCATTCCTGTTCTCGCGGCAACTACTGAACCATCCGGAGCCACCATATAAGTCGTTGGCAAGCCTTTCAGTGGACCAAATGGGGTTGTTTTATCATCGATTGTCCCTTCAAAACGGACAACTGGATAATTAATCATTTGCGATTCTGCAAATTTTTTAACCATTTGAGGGTCAGCGGTTTCGTAATTAACGCCAATCACAATGGCATCTTTATCTTTATGCGCTTCATGAAACATCACTAAATCTGGGATTTCGACCAAACAAGGCGGACACCAAGTCGCCCATAAGTTAACAATGACCCACTTACCTTTATAGTCCGACAGCATGGACTCTTGCCCATTTAAATCGATAAATTTAATATCTTCTTCGGGTGGCTGCGCGTATGTCGCAGGAGACCAACTCAAAACGGCTAATAAAGCAATGACAAAAGGGGCTTTTAAAGCTGACATATTCATAAAATGGTTCCTCTCTTTGTTAAATTTGTAATATTTTGCATTCTAAGCTTGCTGCAAGACCTGCTTAACAAACGGTAGGGTCAAACGTCTTTTTTCGACCAATGTGGCTTGTTCTAACAACTTCAAGACCGCTAGTAGTTCTTGAAGGTCGGTTGAAAACTGTTTCACTAAATAGTTGCCTACATCATTTGGCAACTCGAAACCTAAGCGTTTACTGTGGCGTTGTAGTGCAATAATGACCTCTTCTTTTTCGATCACCGAATGCAGTTCAATCGGCAGTACCATCATTAAGGCCTTTGCCAACTCGTTGGTTTTAATCGACCAGTCATTGATACTGATCTGTCCTGCAAGTATCACAGTGTGTCCTTGGACACTTGATTTGGTAATCAAGTTAGCCAAGGCAAGTTCCCACTTAGAGTCACCAACAATTTCAGCCATATCATCCAAACAGACTAAAGGAGTCTGCTCTAAACCCATTAAGATATCTGGAATTAAAGGCAGTGAATGATCGCCAAACGGTAAATAAACACTGGACTGCTCTTTTTCAGTCACATAGCGACAAGACGCCTGTAATAGATGCGTTTTACCCGCTCCGCTCTCACCATATAAATAAAACGCATTGCCATTGGTTTGTTGTAACGCACTCTGTAGGCCATTTAATGCGACGGCTTGTGACTCTTGTTCAGTCACAAATGTCTCAAAGCAGGCATCATCTCGTAAGCCGATTTTTAACGGCATTTGTACAAACACTATTGAACCCCTTGAAGGTTTTTTTCAGCGGTCCGAACTATTCGAGCCTAACTGATCCTAAAAATTTGGATTTAACTTAACATCCACTTGATGTAAATTCTGTGATTGACTTATAAAGTCCGTCAATTGCCATTGACGAATCCAGTCAACAATCTGTTGATAATCTCCTTGATACTCTATCCTATACTGTGCCAACCCCGACTGTATTGACAATAATCTGGCCGATTTAATCATGGGTTGGTTGGCTTTAAGTTGGGCCTCAAGAATCCGAATTTGACCCGTGTTAACGATATTCGAAACATTTAATGTAATCTCTTGTGCCTCACTATAATGTTTCTCGGTAAATAAGGCATAGCGCTGCATGACCTGCTCAAACATACTTTCTAACAAGGGTTGTTGATGGGCTCCGCGTCTTTCTCCTTTCGCGAAGACAACCCCAGATGGTGCAAACAGATACCATGACAACTCATATTTTGAATCTGCTAACGCCTGCAATTTAAAGCTCAAAAGATAATCATGATCGGTCGTTAATAAAACTTCCGAAATAGTCGAATTAGAACGCTCTGGGCTTACCGGAAAAACCCAGAGATCTTCTGATACTGGCAGACTAATCGGCAGAGCCATTTGCAAAGGATAGTCACGAAACTCTATATCAACCCGATAGTGCATTTTATCTTGCGTGAGTTTCAATAACTCACCTTTTTGTAGAAAACTCCCCATAACCAAAGTCTTAGGGCGTTGCTCTAAGGGCCAAATTGAAATTCTATGATTTTTAAATGCCGCATTTAAGCGTGCCGCAGAAAATTGTAAAACAATATCTTGACCAACTTGAACGCCCTCTTCTGTTCTGGGCTTAATATGATAACTCTCTAACCAATATTTAGGGCTTTTAAGATAGCCCTTCGCGACAGCACTGCCTAAAAAACTTTTTTGGCCGGTAATTTTAACTAATAATGTCTCCATGCCTAAGGCGATGGCTTGATCTAATGCCTGCAGACCCCCTTTTGCACTCTTTGACGGGGCTGTTTTAACAACGCCCTCTTTGTCCGATACTGCACTAGAGCGATCAATGTCACGGTCATAAGGCAAAACAACCGTAAAAAAATAGGCATCACTGCGATCAATTCCAGGTGTTTTTTCACCTAGTTTTTCAGCCGCTTGACCCGCTTGTATTACACTCATCGACAACATTAGTATGAATAGACGAAAACTTCTCATATTTGATCCTTAAAATTTAGTTACAATATCATAATGTTTTTTAATTACGTCGGTACAGACTTTTGCCTGTAATGTCAGCCTTTTTCAAGGTTTTGCACGACTTTAAACCAAAATGCTTAAAAATAAGTTAGATAGAGACTATGACAACAAATAAACAATCAATTAGTTACAAAGATTCAGGTGTAGATATTGACGCAGGAAATGCGTTAGTTGAAGCCATTAAACCCATTGCAAAAGCAACCACTCGTCCAGAAGTGCCTTCTTCTTTAGGGGGCTTTGGAGCCCTGTTTGAATTGGATATGACGAAATACAAAAATCCAATTCTAGTCTCCGGTACAGATGGGGTTGGTACGAAACTGCGCCTAGCAATAGACAGTGGCAAACATGACCAGGTCGGAATTGATCTGGTCGCGATGTGCGTTAACGATTTGATTGTTCAAGGTGCTGAGCCTTTGTTCTTCTTAGATTACTATGCAACAGGCAAACTAGAACTTGATATTGCCGTTGATGTAGTCAAGGGTATCGGCGAAGGCTGCTTACAAGCGGGTTGTGCATTAATCGGTGGCGAAACGGCTGAGATGCCTGGCATGTACCCTAAGGGTGACTACGACCTCGCCGGTTTTTGCGTTGGCATCGTTGAAAAAGCAGACCTGATTGATGGCACTAAAGTGAAAGCCGGAGATATAATGCTTGGTTTAGCCTCTACTGGTCCACACTCAAACGGTTACTCACTAATTCGTAAAATCATTGAAGTCAGTGGTGTAGACCTGAATATGGAGATGGACGGGCAACCGTTAATTGATGCATTAATGGCGCCTACTCGCATTTATGTTAAGTCTTTATTAGAGTTAATGAAAAGTGTCGAAATTCATGCCGTCTCTCATATCACTGGTGGTGGTCTTTTAGAAAATCTACCGCGTGTCATGCCTAATAATACCACGGCAAACATTGATACCAATAGTTGGAAACGCCCGGCGGTATTCGACTGGATTCAAGCCAACGGTAATGTTGAGTTTGAAGAGATGCACCGTACTCTAAACTGCGGTATTGGTCTTGTGATTGTTATCGATGAGAAAAATCAGCAACAAGCCATTGAACTATTAACCGCAGCGGGTGAAACGGTTTCTGTGATTGGTAAAATTGAAGCATCAGAGCAATCTGAGCCTTCGGTTAAACTGGTTCAAAACGAATTTTAATCCAAACTTTGCGACTCTTTCAAGCCCTCCCTGGGTTTCAAGGAGTCGTAGCTACTCTTGATATCAGTCACTTTTTTTATTGAACACTTCCCCCTTTATTTTTCCTTCTTAAGAAGTCTCTAGATAACTCCTATGCAAAAATCTCACTCCATTCCCCGTATCGGCGTTCTTATTTCTGGTAGCGGCTCTAATCTTCAAGCCATTATTGACCATCAAAAATTGCACCCAAATTTATATGAAATCGCTTTGGTCATCTCTAACAAGGCCGATGCTTATGGTTTAGTGCGGGCTGAAAATGCCAATATTCCAACCAGGGTAATTGATCACACTCAATACAATGATCGTGAAACATTTGATGCCAAGCTGCAACAGTCTCTGGTAAAAGCGAAGGTTGACTTCATTGTCTTAGCAGGATTTATGCGTATTTTAAGCAAGGAGTTTACACAACATTTTCTGGGTAGGATGATTAATATTCACCCCTCGTTACTGCCTAAATACACGGGATTAGAGACGCACCAGCGCGCCTTAGATGCCGGCGATAAAGAACATGGCTTGAGCATTCACTTCGTCACGCCCGAACTTGACAGTGGCCCCGTCATATTGCAAGCGGTGGTCAAGATTGACCCAAACGAAACTCAAGCCAGTTTAAAAGAGAAGGTTCACCAGCAAGAGCATATCGCTTATCCAGTCGTAATTGAATGGCTTGCGCAAGGTCGCCTTTCTTTTAAAGATAACCAGGCCTGGTTAGATCAGAAAGCCTTAAAACAACCTCAACTATTAAGTAAGACAATCTCCTAGACGATTGAATATAATTGATCCCTTGTTTTTAATTACATAATTCGTTCACTGAAGGCAATAGAATGTTTAATCTACGATTCAATCCGCTAAGTCTTGCAAATCGCCCAAACAGGCCATTGCATCTAAAGCGCACCACCTGCTCAAAAAACTTTTTAATATTACTGTCGGTGACCCTTTTTACGCTTTTTTCGACCATCAGTTCAGCCGCCACCCTCCCTAATTTTTCAGCCGTTTATAATGTTAATGCCTTTGGCGTTGATTTAGGTAAAGCAAGACAAACCTTTAGCTGCCAAAATGGCGATTGCACCCTAATAAGCGTAGCCAAACCTAGTGGATTGGCGGCACTTTTTTTTAAGGACTCCTCCATCGAAACGATTAAACTGACTCAAACGGATGATGAGCTCAAATGGCTGAGCTATCACAAACTGGGTATTTCTGTAAAAGACGGTAAAGAGACTCAAAAACACACGACTCTTACGCGGGATGAAGCCCATCAGAAGATTTGGCACTCTGAAAAGCAAAAATCCTGGCCTCTACAGGCGAATATTTATGATTTAATGTCGGTTGCATATGCCATTCAATACAATAAGCTAAATAACCGACCCTTAACCGGCCTCTATGTTCAAGATAGTAACTTCCAGGATAAATTAACGCTGACATCCGGAGGTAAAGCAGAAGCGTTACAGTTTGATTTTACTAAAGAGTTGATTGACACACAGCGTTATAGCTTCGAAAGTCATAATTCTACAATCGAGCTGTGGTTATTACCGAATCACAACTATTTTCCGGGTAAAATACGTGTTACACATAAAGATAAAGACAGAGCGATTACGCTTAACCTTGCGGAACTACAAAAAATACTATGAAGCTAAGTGATAGAGATATTGTTCAACACCTTAAAGTTGGAAAAATTGCCATAATGCCACAACCTGGCCCAGAGAAGATTAAAGGCGTTAGTGTCGATTTAAGACTCGATAATCGGTTTCGTGTATTTAACGACCATACTGCACCTTATATCGACTTAAGCGGCCCTAAAGACGAAGTTCAAAAAATTATGGATACCGTTATGGGGGATGAAATCCTGATCGCTGACGATCAATCCTTCTTCTTACATCCAGGCGAACTCGCTCTGGCAGCCACTTTGGAATCCGTGACCATTCCCGATGATTTAGTCGGTTGGTTAGATGGTCGCTCTAGTCTGGCACGTTTAGGCCTAATGGTCCATGTGACCGCTCACCGAATCGATCCCGGCTGGCATGGTCAAATTGTCTTAGAGGTCTTTAATAGCGGTAAGTTGCCACTGGCACTACGCCCGGGTATGGATATTTGCGCCATTAACTTCGAAACACTTTCTAGCCCCGCAGAAAAACCTTATAACAAACGTGCAGATGCAAAGTATAAAAACCAGAGTGGTCCGACCTCAAGTCGAATTAATGAAGACACCTCAGATCAAGAGCGCTAACTTGATCTGCTCAAATACTCTTTAACCTTTTAAGGCTTCGCCACAAACTATCCATTTTTTTATTGTCGCGATTCACCATGGATCAAATGCAGACTTACTTATTAGCCATTTGATTTTCTAACGTTATGCCTCTTACCAATAACATCTGATAAAGACAATTCTCCTCTCCCAAACGGGCGGCTGTTTACAGATGTCATTAAACGAACTAATGCAGGGTCAAAAAGGAACGAGTTGTATCCTCTCTTTTTTAAAATAAGATATACAGTTAAGCGTTCTCTTATATTAAAAAGCACGTCGCACACGACTATTTTTATAGGGATGTAATCTCAAAGGCCTCATGGCAATTTCAACTAGGAAAAATTTATGTTCGATTTTATGAAACAATTATGGTTTCGAGACCCTAATGAATCTCCTACCTATATCAATGAAGTGGCCGTGCGCATGCGTGCAGGCATTTTATTGATAATCCCCCTTTATATGGGATTAACACTATATGATGTGGTTTACACGTCGAGTTGGGTGATTGATGGTAATACCGCAGTGGATACTTATGATACCGACTGGGATGGAAATATCATTTATACCGTTGAAGCGGTTAAACGTACCTATGAATACTCCGTGCAAACAATGCTATTACTTTATGGTCTGTTCGAAATGCTCGCTGGGATGTTTGTATTTTCTTCGCGTTTTTCTCCAACGATTATACTCTGCACCTATTTAGCGAGAAATACGCCACCAGTATGGAAACCTCTGGTACCTAAACGTTTTGCATGGAGCATCGGTGCCGCTTTAATGATTATCTGCTTATTGTTTTTTAATCCAGATACGTTTGCCTCTTGGTTGAATACTCTTTGGGGCAGTCAACTCCTGTCAGAAACAGAGCAGTTTATTCCTTATTGGATTCCCGTCTATATGGTCTGGGTTTGCATCGGTTTTATGTGGCTAGAAGCGATCTTTGGTTATTGCGTTGGCTGTAAAGTACATGCTTTACTAGTCTGGATGGGCATTATTAAAGAAGAGTGTCACGATTGTAATAATATTGATTGGGATAAGGTTGCTAAAAGACACAAAGCAAAACTAGAATCAAAAGAGACGAACTCTCCCGACTAAATTACATAACACACCCACGCTAAAGATCCTGCATTGTTACCAGGCCTGGTAACAATGCATCTACCTATCTCCTACTAACGTCAATCGATAACCTTGCCACGCAATGCTTTGGTTTTGCTGTGTTTTGTTTTACTGTCCATTCGTCTGGTTTGTGATCCTCTAGTCGGTTTAGTCGGGCGTCTCACCTTCTGTACAACCGTAATGGACTTTACCAACTCCTGTAATCGAGCAAGTGCATCCGCACGATTCTTCTCTTGAGTACGGTGTTGCTGAGCTTTAATCACAATAACGCCCTCTTTGGTAATGCGTTTATCATTTAAAGCCAGTAGACGCTCTTTATAAACCTCAGGTAAAGAGGAGGCGGCAATATCAAAACGCAAATGGATCGCCGAAGAGACCTTATTAACGTTCTGACCCCCCGCGCCCTGAGCACGGATGGCTATCAGCTCAATTTCCTCATCTGCTATCGAGACATTTTGGGTGATTTTCAGCATATTGATCGTTCCTCGTTAGAGCGCTTGTTACAGCGAAATAGTCCCTTGAGCATAAATTGATTCATTGAGAAGATGGTGGAAAATTTGAATGAGATGAGATGAATAATCTTATTCGTCGCTGTCCAGGCAAGGTTTAGAGAGCTCATGGCAATCAGTGATTGAAAAGCGGCGACGGATTGTTTAATGAAACAACAGGCAACCCATTCAAGCATAGAACTAGACAGAAACTTTAAATAGGGTCGACTCTAATCTAGAGAGACCTTTGCAAAACCGTCAATTCGTTGGTCTTAAAAAGAGTTGATAACCGGGATTATCTTGTTCATTCACAAATGGATAACCCAGGTTTTTAAGATAAACTTCAAAGTCTGCTTGTTGCTCAGGGGGAACCTGAACGCCAACCAATACTCGGCCGTAGGCCGCACCGTGGTTACGGTAGTGAAACAGGCTGATGTTCCACTCTTCACTCATATTAATTAAAAACTTCAATAAAGCGCCCGGACGCTCGGGGAATTCAAAACGATACAATAACTCATTTATAACCCCCTTAGCATGACCCCCGACCATAAAGCGCAGATGCAACTTAGCCATCTCGTTATCACTCATATCTTGAACGGGATAGTCATGCTCATGCAGACTATTAAGAATAGCCTGTTTTTCGGCTTCTCCACCTTCCGTTCTAACACCCACAAACACCACCGCCTTTTTACTATCTGAATAACGATAGTTAAATTCGGTAATGGCACGACGATCGCCTAATAACTCACAAAACCGTTTAAAACTACCGGGGGTTTCATTAATCGTCACTGCAAAAATGGCTTCACGCTTTTCGCCAAGCTCAGTTCTTTCTGAAATATGTCGCAAGCGGTCGAAGTTCATATTCGCACCACTGACAATACAGGCCATTTCTAAACCGGAAACACTGTATTGCTCGACAAACTTTTTCATACCCGCCACTGACAATGCACCAGCCGGTTCAGCGATAGCGCGCGTATCTTCAAAAATATCTTTCACCGCTGCACAAATTTCATCGGTGGTTACAGTAATCATCTCATCCACACAGGTTTGCGCGATTCTAAATGGAATTTTACCCACTTGCGCCACCGCAACACCATCGGCAAAAATACCAACTTGGTCAAGTACAATGCGTTCTCCGGCTTTTAAAGCCTCGGTCATACTGGCAGCATCTTCTGGTTCAATTCCAATAATACGGGTGCTTGGCGAGACCTGTTTAATCACCGAAGCAATACCCGAAATCAGCCCACCGCCGCCCACACAGACAAAAATCACATCAAATGGTTTACTGTGTTGACGTAATATTTCCAATGCGATAGTGCCTTGACCCGCAATAACATCCAAATCGTCATAAGGGTGAATATAGGTTAACTTTTTTTCGGCTGTCAGTGCTTTAGCAAAACGTGAAGCTTCATCATAAGAATCACCTTCGAGCACCACATTGCCCCCCAAACGTTTTACCGCATTGACTTTTATAGGCGGTGTCGTTCGCGGCATGATAATGGTCGCATCAATTCCCATTTTAGTTGCGGAAAGCGCTACACCCTGCGCGTGATTGCCTGCCGAAGCTGTTATCACGCCTGCTTTACGCTCTGCGTCACTCAAATGCACCATCCGATTGTATGCACCGCGTATTTTGAACGAAAATACCGGCTGTAAATCTTCTCTTTTTAACCACACTTGGTTTTGCATTCTTTTAGAAAGCAATGGGGCTAATTCAAGTGCTGTTTCAGAGGCAACGTCATATACTGGTGCGGTTAAAACGCGGCGTAATATCTCTTCGGGCATTGCAGATCCTATTAAATAATGGCTGTCCACTGAGGGCAGTAGATTGGAGGGGTAAATAAAGAGTGATCAATAATAACAAACAATTATAACACCCAACAACTTCGATTTTTTCTTCGTTGCTCCTCCCAAAAACGATTTAAGGCCTTTGCATGAGAGGGAACAAGATAGAAATAAGAAGAAATTTTACGCTGTGAGGAAAAAAGCGGCCAACAGCGTGCTATTGCCAACTTATTTCCTCCCCCAACGAAATTCTCATAGGGGAAGAACCAAAAACTCTGAAATTTTAAGTGGTTAGCCAATAATCAACTCGTCAAAGGTCTCAATTTATATTCAGTCAGTCATGCTTTCTTAAGACTCTCTTCACTTTCTCCTCATAAAACCCTACTATTTATCATGACTTTCTTAAGACTATATTGCACAATAACCCCCTACAATACGCTCCATACTTAAGTATTAATCACCATCTAACTAATATACTGCACCACTCATAGTCAATTTTTATATTAAAGGACAGACCATGTTCACCAGAAAGAAGATCACCCTCGCTATTTTTGCCACGCTTGCAACCCAGGCAAGTACACCAGTTTTTGCAATAGAGCTTCCTGCCGTTTCAGTGGCCGCAAACGTTGAAAACGCGCAGAAAGAAACCGTTACTACTGAAAACTTGCTCGACGCGGGTAACTCAGAAACAGGCACGACCTTAAGACAAATTTCTGGTGTAGATGCGGCAAGAATGGGTGGACATGGTGTCGATTTAGTGATTCGTGGTCAGCAAGCCAGTCAATTAAATGTACTGCTCGATGGGGCAAAAATTGAAGGCGGTTGTCCAAATCGCATGGACCCGCCCACCGCCTATGCAGAAATGAGCAGTTTTGATCAAGTCACTGTGATTAAAGGCGTTAATTCGGTCACTTATGGTACCGGTGGTAGCGGTGGCACCGTTTTATTTGAACGCACCCCCCCCACTTTTGAAGCCGGAAAACCTGCGCAAGGCGAAATTAATTTAGGGACGACTTCAAACGGTCTAACCCGCGATATGAACGCCACGGTTGCTGCGGGCGGTAAAGAAGGTTACATCGTTTTACAAGGCTCAAAAAAATCAGCAGACAACTATTTAGATGGCAATGGCGATGAGGTTCGTTCAAGCTATGAGAGTCAACAAGGTCATATTGATTTAGGCTGGACGCCAAATGAAAACCATGAATTGCGCCTCTCTTATGAAAACACCCTAGTTGAAGATGCCCTTTTCCAAGGTGCTAGCATGGATGCACCTAAGTCTGATGGTACAACCACACGATTACGTTATAACGGTTCTAAAATCAGTGACGCGATTCAAGATATTGAAGTGGATCTCTATCAATCAGACGTTGATCACATTATGAATAACTTTGAATTACGTACACTTTCTCCAGAAGGTACGCCAATGGAAACCGTCAGTGACGTTAAAACCATGGGTGCTAAGGTTAAACTGACCAGCATGATTGGTCATACCCAATTAGATTATGGCGTGCAGTTTGAATCGATTGAAAAAACAGCGACTTTGTACAATCGAGTTAACGATAAATCGATGTTTTATATGTGGCCAAATGTCTTGCAAGAGACCAAAAGTCTGTTTGCTGAATCGACATCTTTCTTTAAAGATCATCAAAAAGTGATCTTAGGCTTACGCTATGACATCGTCGATACCGAGGCGAGAGATGCTAATACAGCAACCGACGCAAATAATCTGTCAACGGACGCTTACAATAAGGTTTATTCAAGCACGACCACGAAAACCGATAATGCGAATGTAAACGGTTTATTACGGTATGAACGTACTTACCATGACAATCTTAATGTGTTTGCAGGCATCAGTCGCACCCACCGTTACCCAGATGCCACCGAACAATATATGGCGAAAGGCACCTCTTGGACAGGTAATCCTGACTTAAAACCCGAACAACACAACCAGTTCGATATCGGCATGTCACAAGCCACCGATAAAACAGATTGGTCGGTTTCAGCTTATTACGATGTCGTTAATGATTATATTTTACGGGACTTAGGCCGCAATCAAGCCGACAGTGTGAACGTTACTGGAACGAATTCAGTTTACCTAAATAAAGACGCCACCATTTACGGTTTGGATATGGCTGGAAGCTGGAAAATGTCACAAAACGTTAAAGTCGGTTCTAACCTAAGTTTAACCAAAGGCACCAACGAAACCGATCACCGCAATCTAAGCAATATCGCACCCCTGTCTGGATCGGCGTTTGCAGAATATGCAACGAACAATTGGAAAGCCGGTACGCGCTTTAACTTTGCAACGACACAAACTGAAGTCAATACAGAATATAATGAGTTTGAAACGGCCGCTTGGAGTACCGTCGATCTATATGGTGATTACCAAATCAACAAAAGCATCAAGCTCTCTGCCGGTGTGGATAACCTAGCGGATCACGCTTACCAAACGTATCTAAATCGTGTAGACAGTGTTTCAGCCAATACGTACAAAGTATACGAGCCAGGTCGTACCGTTTGGGCCAGATTAAACGCTAAATTTTAAGCCGCTCTTTTTAAATCTACAATATCAAAACTTTCTCAAGTATTGTCTCACCTAACTTGCTGTAAACTATGCCAAGTTAGGTGTTTTACTCCCTTGCCTATTTTCCTCTACGTGTCTACATGAGACCTATTAATGAATTCAAAAAGTATTATTTTAGTTATCTCTGTCGGGATTATTTTAGGCACTGCGTTCTTATTATTGTCGCCTTTTAATGCACAAAGCACTACATCAGCCCAACTCATTACCAATGAAAAACCCCGTGGTGGAAACTTTCAACTGACCTCAAGTGAAGGCCAGAAAAGCCTCAGTGATTACCAAGGAAAATTGGTTTTAATCTATTTTGGTTACACCTTCTGTCCTGATATTTGCCCAACCAATTTAGGCAATTTATCGCTCGCTTACCAAGCGCTTACTCAAACAGAAAAAGAACACTTAAAAATATTATTTATCTCTGTTGATCCTGCACGCGACACCCCTGCGCGCCTACAACAGTATGCAAATTACTTTGAGGCAAATATAACTGGCTTAACTGGCCAACCTGAAACCATTGCTGAAATAGCCAAACGCTACGGCGTAGTCTATGCAAAAGTAGACAACCCTGATAACGGTACAAATTTTGCTGTCGATCACACTGCCTTTACCTACGTTGTCGATCAAACTGGCCAACTGCAAACACAACTGCCGCACGCCACTAGCCCCGAGCAGTTTATTAAAACCATTCAACACTATCTAAGCCGTTCATCATCCAAAACCAGATGAATGATCAATCTAAAGAAGTAAATTAGGATTAAAGGACAAAATATGAAAAAAACACTCACCGCTGTTTCCCTAGGCTTATTGACCTCAATCAGCTCTTTTCAAGCCATGGCGACTCAAGCAGATGACATTTCTGTAAGCGAGTCATACGTGCGAGAAATACCACCTGGCGCGCCCGCAAGCGCAAGTTTTATGACATTGGAGAATATGAGCGGCCAAGCGATTAAACTAGTGCTTGCCGATTCAGACGCCGCTAAAATCGTCGAGTTACATGCTCACACGAATGATAAGGGTGTGATGCGAATGCGTAAAGTCGAATTTATTGAGATTCCAGCCAAGGGTCAAACCGTTTTAAAACCTGGCGGTTTACATATTATGCTTATTAACCCTGTCACCCTACTGGTCGCTGGCGAAAGAGTGAGTGTTAAACTTCAGTTTGAAGATGGCAGTAGCAAACACGTTGAGATGCCCGTTAAGTCTTTTAAAAACAAGATGGGCAGTATAAATAATGAGATGAACCACAATATGGATCATGACATGTCTGGCCACAGCCACTAAGTTTTGCATTGACACCAACCACACGATTATCCATAAAAAGAGTGTGGCAGAATTTTTTGTGCAAATGCGCTAGAATGTCTCACACAATTTAAAACAGAGATTAAAACATGAAAAAAACAACGATCGCCTTCAGCTTAATTTTTGGGGCTCTGGTCTCAACACAAAGTCACTCAATGCCGCCAGGGTCAAACAGCACACCTGCTGGCGAAAGGATCATCGAGCGTGCAGGTGAACTTTCAAAAGTAGACACCTTGAAACTCTGTGTTGATTACCACGACTTAACAACAGATAAGAAGCGCCAACTCTATATTAAAGAGTTGGACTTACGCGCTCAGCTCAGTGAGCAAGATCACACGCTAGCGCCTTTACACAAAGTTTCTAACAGTATGACCATGTGTGGCATGTATATGTCAAAGGGTAAGCCATTAGCCGAACAGTCACGTCAAATCCGACCTTTAACCTTTAAAACAGTTCATGTTTTTGAGGACTTATATATTACGACTCAATCGGGAATGATCACGGCAATTCATGAACGTAAAGAAGGCGAAATGCCTCCTGCTCTAGTACCTGAAAAACCAAGAGTACAAGCGCCACCCGTCGCACCTAGATAATCACCAAGAGCCAAGTAGAGTCATTTAGATCTTCTTCTAAATAAGCGCTTTTAATGAACAGCCTAATTTTCTGCTATTACGCAGTTGTAACTATACAATCGGACTCATTTTGATTAAAATTAACGGTTATTGATTAAACCATACAAACTACAAAGAGAGTCTAAGCATGACACAAGATGAACTAAAACAAAAAGTGGCGCAAGCAGCAATCGAATACGTTGTTCCAGATACCATTATCGGGGTTGGAACCGGTTCGACAGCAAACTTTTTTATTGATGAGCTCGCGAAAATCAAAGGTTCAATCGAAGGCGCTGTTGCCAGCTCTGAAGCCACAGCTGAACGCCTAAGAGCTCATGGCATTCCGGTACTTGATTTAAACTCGGTTGCTGAAATTTCTGTCTATATTGATGGGGCGGATGAAGCCGATGCGGGTCTACACCTGATTAAAGGTGGCGGTGGCGCTCTAACCCGTGAAAAGATTGTTTTAGCCGTCGCCAAAAAATTCGTCTGCATCGCAGATGATAGTAAGAAAGTCGCAGTCTTAGGTAAATTTCCATTACCAATCGAAGTGATTCCCATGGCACGTAGTTATGTTGCACGTGAAATTGTAAAGCGTTTTCGCGGTGAGCCTGTCCTACGTGAAGATTTCACCACCGACAATGGCAACCTAATTCTAGACGTTCACGGCTTAGAGATTGTTGATCCGGTCGCGATGGAAAATGAATTAAATAATATTGTCGGCACTGTCACCAACGGCCTATTTGCTATTCGTCCTGCAGATATTTTTCTCTGCGGAACGGCGACTGGTGTTGAAACACTGACTGCCAAATAATCGGCCCTAGAATAAGCTCTGTTAGCTTTTTAAAGGGTCATTAACTAATGACCCTTTTTTATTTCCCTTATTACAAGAAGACTCTGAATTATGAAAAATATTGGTGGAAAGATTTTTGGTGTATTGGTCATTGGCTTATTGGCAACTTTACTTTATTTTACGATATTTTCAGATGGCTTAGGAAAAGGTCCTGATATCACCATTGAAACGGCGCAAGGCCAAAGCATTAACCTTAGCAAACCCATGAAACCGATTCTAGTGAACTTCTGGGCGACCTCTTGTCCTGGTTGCATTAAGGAGATGCCCGAACTCGCTAAAATGAAACTGGCCTTAGGGGATCGTTTTGAATTAGTGGCGGTTTCAATGGATTATGATCCTGCCGAGCAGGTACAAAACTTTATTAAAAATAACCCCTACCCATTTATTTTTAAAATGGATACGGACGGCGCGATTGCCAAAGCTTTCGGGAATATTTTACTGACCCCGACCAGCTTTTTAATTGCCCCGAATGGCAAAATTGTCTATAAACACATTGGTGAAGTTCACTTTGATTTAGTCGCTGAGCGCATTAAACAGATGAGCCCCCAACTTTAATTTAGTTGCCATCTCCGATCGACCCTAAACTGATCTCAATAAGGTGCTTGATCTCAAGAGAAAGCACTTTTAAAAACCAGATACCGCCTCCTTATGACCCACTCTTTCTGCATGCCTAACAAAACCATTCAAGGTTTATATGTCATTACCGATCCTGGCTATTCTGCAGCGGAGACACTTATTTCTGATGTTACCTTGGCATTAAAAGGCGGTGCGAAAATCGTCCAGTTTCGTGATAAAAGTTCGGCTTATGAGCTTCAACTCACCTTAGCGAAACAGCTTAAAACCCTTTGTGAAAGTTACCAGGCATGGTTGATTATTAATGACAATATCCAACTTGCCAAGCACACTCAAGCACACGGCGTGCACATCGGTCAAAAGGATGGCGATATCAAAACGGCACGGGAGCTTCTTGGCGCCCATGCCATTATTGGTGTTACTTGCTATAACGATTATCAGCGCGCTGAGCGGATGCAAAATCTTGGGGCCGACTATGTCGCATTTGGACGGTTTTTCCCCTCCTTAACCAAACCTAATGCACCACAGGCCGACATAAAAACCTTAATTCAAGCCAAGCAAAAGCTAACCATTCCAATTGTCGCCATTGGGGGTATCAATCACACCAATGCAAAGCAACTCATTGATGCCGGCGTTGATTCACTCGCGGTCATTCAAGCTGTTTTTGGCCAAGCGGATATAAAATCTGCGGCTCAATCGATCAGTCAACACTTTAAAGCGCCATCCCAATAGAGTTATAACCACTATCTCGTACTCAATAAGAGTTTAATAAGGCCTAAATTAAGGCTTAATCATTGATGATTTGACCATGATTTAACAATCGATTCACGGTATAATTCGGCTCTACTATTTTAACCCCCTGACAAACTTGCAGATTAAAAGGAGCTCCCATGAGCAACTCTCACGACCTATTTGAAGCGGCACAAAAACACATTCCAGGTGGAGTCAATTCGCCTGTTAGAGCGTTTAAAGGCGTGGGGGGCGATCCTATTTTTTTTAAAGAAGCCAAGGGCGCTTATTTAGTCGATGAAGACGATAACAGCTATATTGATTATGTTGGTTCATGGGGACCTGCCATTTTGGGTCATGCACACCCAGAGGTCATTAAAGCCGTGCAACAAAAAGCTGAGTTCGGCCTTTCATTCGGCACACCAACTCAAATTGAAACCACTATGGCAGACCGTGTTTGTGAACTGATTCCGTCCATGGATATGGTGCGCATGGTCAGTTCGGGCACCGAAGCCACCATGACGGCCATTCGTTTAGCGCGTGGCTATACTGGGCGTGACATAATCGTCAAATTTGAAGGGGATTACCATGGCCACTCCGACTCGTTATTAGTCAAAGCCGGCTCTGGTGCGCTTACTTTAGGCGTCCCCTCCTCACCTGGTGTACCGGATGCCCTCGCAGAACTCACACTGACGTTAACCCACAACGATTCGGCCGAAGTACGCAAGTTGTTCGCCGAAATCGGTGAGCAAATCGCTTGTATTATCGTCGAACCAGTGGCCGGCAATATGAACTGTATCCCACCAGAACCCGGTTTTTTAGAGACGCTGCGTGAAGTGTGTGATCAATCGGGTTCGGTACTGATTTTTGACGAAGTTATGTGTGGTTTTCGTGTCGGTCTACAAGGTGCACAAGGACGCTTTAATGTCATGGCAGACATCACCACTTACGGTAAAGTGATTGGTGGAGGTATGCCGGTCGGCGCATTTGGCGGTAAACGTAAGGTGATGGAGCAAATCGCACCCCTAGGTCCAGTTTATCAAGCCGGGACTCTATCAGGCAACCCAATTGCCATGGCCGCTGGGTTGAAAACCTTAGAGTTAATCAGTGAACCTGGTTTTTTTGAAGCTTTAGAGGCCAAAACCAAAAAATTAGTCGATGGCCTACAAGCCGCTGCCGATACAAATAAAATCCCCTTCACCACCACGATGGTCGGCGGTATGTTCGGTTTCTTCTTTAGCGAAGAGAAAAATATCTCACGTTTTGCACAAGTTGCCAAAGGCAATATGGAACACTTCAGAGCCTTTTATCATGGTATGTTGCAAGAGGGTGTTTATTTGGCGCCTTCGGCTTTTGAAGCAGGCTTTATCTCCATTCAACACAGTGATGCCGATATTGAAAACACCATTGCGGCGGCAAGCCGTGTGATGGCAAAACTTTAGGGTTTATTCACGTTTATTTAAGCGTTTTTAAAACCTAATCACTCAAAGCTGCGAAACCCGCCAGGCCTGGTCAAATTCAAATCAACCAGGCTTGGTTACTTTCCGCTAACCTGCCTTTTATCCTCTTAATCATCGATGCCCTATGCAACATACAACGCAATACTCTCCAGAAACAGTGGTTAACTACTTTAATCAAACCTTTATGGACTCGCATAATACACAACTGATTTGCTGTGAAGAAGAGCCTATCTATCGCCCCGCCGATAAAACACATCCGCAACATCGAATTATCTTCGCCCACGGTTTTTTTGCCAGCGCATTGCACGAAATTGCTCACTGGTGTGTTGCAGGACCGCAAAGAAGAGAGCTCGAAGACTACGGCTATTGGTATGAACCCGATGGCCGTTCAGCAGAACGCCAAGCACAATTTGAAAAGGTCGAAATCAAACCTCAAGCACTCGAATGGATTTTTTCAGTGGCCTGCCACCATCCATTTCACTTTAGTGCCGACAACCTAGACTCTAAGCTCTCTATTTCACAATCGTTTAAAACCCTTGTTTATAAACAAGTAGAGTCTTACTTAACAGATGGTCTACCCTGTGACGCCAAAACCTGGACAAATACACTTATAACGCACTACCGCCCCGGTAGTCCACTACAGATAGATGAATTTAAAACTGATGATTGAGTCAAGAGAGGTCGGTAAAGGTTGGTAAGCGAAACCAAGGTTCGGGCGACAGAGCTAAATCCTGTGTAACCATGTTTGACCAGGCCTGGTCAAACTGCTGAATCAACTGAGTCTAATCCCATTAATTGTTTGGTTGACTGAGTCTGATTGTAAATCAGCGGCGCACTCCGGAGTACTCTTTACCTGCGAGGCCGAATCATCCACACAACCCAGCCGACCAATAAGGCTAATATCGCTATTTCGAGTAATATCCACATAATTCTATCTTTGTATTTCTAGCATAGC
>JBNJEY010000003.1:0-40043 GCA_051746325.1 Pseudomonadota bacterium | reverse complement strand
GTGGCATGATAAAACCCCAGAAGTACAGCTGGTAGTAGAGGTCTCATCCGTCGTAGAAGCCGCACAACAGGGGCTGTTGGATCGCCGTATCGACTTAAGTCGTGTGCAGGGCGTGGCGAAACAATTGAGTCAATCGATTAATGAGTTGATTGCTGCAGTTGAAAAACCGATCGATTCTGCTGTCCAGGTGGCACTCTCACTCGCCCAGGGTGATTTAACGCATACTATTGAAGGTGCTTACCAAGGTCGCTTTGCCGTAATGAAACAGAGCTTAAATAATGCCGTCTCCAATCTCAACGCCATGATGCTTAAAACCAAAATAGCCACTGGTGCGGTTCTCAACGGCTCAAAACAAATTTATGACGGCAGCATTGCCCTAAATGATCGCACCCAACAGCAAGCATCATCCCTTGAAGAAACCGCGGCTAGCATGGAACAGATGACGGCCGCCGTTAAACAGAATGCTGATAATGCTCAACAAGCCGCAAAAGTGACGCAAACAACGGCAACCCAAGCTCAAGCAGGTGTAGAAGTAATGCATAGTGCGATTGAATCCATGGAACAAATCCATCGCTCCAGTCAAAAAATCAATGACATTATTGCCCTGATTGACAGCATTGCCTTCCAAACCAATCTATTGGCTTTAAACGCGGCCGTTGAAGCGGCACGTGCCGGTGACCATGGTCGTGGCTTTGCCGTAGTGGCGGGCGAAGTCCGCAACCTTGCCGGAAAATCATCTGACGCCGCTAAGGACATTCGCATACTGATTGAAGATACTGTGAAAAAAGTTTCGGAAGGCACGCTTCACGTTAAAGGCTCAGGCGATGCCTTAAACGAGATTGTTGAATCCATTGGCAACGTCAATCAAATTATCGAAGAGATTGCTTCATCCAGTAATGAACAAAGCATCGGTGTCAGCCAAGTGAATCAGGCCATTACTGAAATCGACAGTGCAGTTCAACAAAACGCTGCACTGGTAGAAGAGACAGCGGCAACCGCAGAAGAACTTGGCACTCTCTCAGAGCAGATGAGTCAAAACATTGCTGAATTCAAACTTAATGAAACGGTCTTAGCTCTTACCGAGGAGAGTGCTTTACACACAGAACAATTGGTAGCGAAAAAGTTACCCATATAGCAACCCGACAAACAACAAAAGAGGATAGGGATAACGGTTCTGATACCTAATTGATATTGTATTCAACCACTAAAAAACCGCCAAATGGCGGTTTTTTAGTGGTTTTGTAGATTTTATCTTTATAGAGTTACCAGGCCTGGTAACTCTATACTGAACCTTTGCTGTGCCATTACATTACTGCCGTTCTGACCTGTAATAGTAATTTTACTCAGAACCACTCCTGTAAATTTCAATGGGTATAACGGGCGAAACTAATATCTATACTATACCTATACTATTACTATACCAATGCTATACTATGGTTATTCCGATCTAACCCAAGACGATAGCGAACCAAATATAAAGTTTAATTAATGACAACGGGTAGCTTGCTTACACATTTTCAGACTAAACAAAACCACTGATTTCAATATTAGAAACCATTTTCACATTTACTTAGAATACTAGATGTCACTCACAAGGAGTTTTAGGATATGCGCAATAACCAACCCGTTACCAATGAAGAGTACATTATCCCGGAAGGTCTGACCTTGGTATCGAAAACAAATTTGACTGGTACGATCATAGAATGTAATGATGCTTTTGAAGCTGCCAGTGGTTTTTCTCGTAGCCAAATCATTAATCAACCACATAACTTAGTGCGCCATCCGGATGTCCCTGTGGCTGTTTTTGCCGATATGTGGCAATCACTCAAAAAAGGTAACACTTGGAGTCAATTGGTCAAAAACCGCCGTGCAGATGGCGGCTATTATTGGATTAGAGCCAATGCCTCGCCAATCTATACCGATGGCAAGATTTCCGGTTATATGTCCATTCGAACGCCTGTCACCGAACAAGAAAAGACCTCTGCAGCGCAGGCCTACAAAGACATCAAGGCTGGCAAAGCAAAAATCAAAGACGCACGTATTTACACCGGACCTGATTGGAGAAGTCTGATTTTTTATCCACGCCTTGCCCCACAATATCAACTCACACTGTTAGTCGCGGCACTCTACCTGACACCCTATCTTATTTACGCGAATATAGCGGGGCACGGATTCTTTGAACAAATCTTGGTGACTGTCATTGGCATCATTCCACCTTTCCTTTATGGGCTGAGCCAACGTAATCAAAATTTAGCAACGCAACGTCAATTAAAAAAAATTGCTTCCGGAGACCAGCTCTCTAATGAGTGGTTTGACCCCAGCACCAATCTAGGCCATATGCAGACTGCGGTCCGTTCCGTCTATTTAGCCGCCAGAGAAAAGGTAGAAGAAGCGGACTATCAATTAGACCAATCCAAACAACTACAATCTGCGATGGATCAAATCTCCAGTAATGTCATGATTGCCGATAGCAACCTGATTATCAACTATATGAACAATGAGATGCTCACTTTCCTCAAGGAGAAAGAACCCGTCTTGAAATCTATTTTACCAAATTTTGACAGCTCTGACTTGATTGGCCAAAACATTGATATCTTCCATAAAGCGCCCAGTCACCAGCGCGGCATGTTGAACCAGCTTAAAGAGCCCTATACTGCCAAATTTCAAGTGGGTCATCTACACTTAGAAATTTATGCCATTCCTGTCTTTAACCGCGCCGGCCAACGCACCGCAACGGTGGCTGAGTGGCGTGATAAAACACCAGAAGTACAGCTGGTAGTAGAGGTCTCATCCGTCGTAGAAGCCGCACAACAGGGGCTGTTAGATCGCCGTATCGACTTAAGCCGTGTACAAGGCGTGGCGAAACAACTAAGTCAATCAATTAATGACTTGATTGCCGCAGTTGAAAAACCCATTGATTCCGCTGTTGAGATGGCTCTTGCTCTTTCCAAGGGTGATTTAATCCATACGATTGAAGGTGAGTACCAAGGTCGCTTTTCAGTTATGAAAGACAGCTTGAATACTGCCGTAACCAATCTCAACACTATGATGCTTAAAACCAAAATAGCCACTGGTGCGGTTCTCAACGGCTCAAAACAAATTTATGATGGCAGTATTGCCCTAAATGATCGCACACAGCAGCAAGCATCCTCCCTTGAAGAAACAGCGGCAAGCATGGAGCAGATGACGGCTGCCGTTAAACAGAATGCTGATAATGCCCAGCAAGCCGCCAAAGTCACGCAAGCAACGGCAACCCAAGCTCAAGCAGGCGTACAAGTCATGCACAGTGCAATTGAATCGATGGAACAGATCCACCGCTCCAGTCAAAAAATCAATGACATTATTGGCTTGATTGACAGCATTGCCTTCCAAACCAATCTATTGGCTTTGAACGCGGCCGTTGAAGCGGCACGTGCCGGTGACCATGGTCGTGGTTTTGCCGTGGTGGCGGGCGAAGTCCGCAACCTTGCCGGAAAGTCATCAGACGCCGCTAAGGACATCCGTATACTGATTGAAGATACTGTGAAAAAAGTTTCGGAAGGCACGCTTCACGTTAAAGGCTCAGGCGATGCCTTAAACGAGATTGTTGAATCCATTGGCAACGTCAATCAAATTATCGAAGAGATTGCTTCATCCAGTAATGAACAAAGCATCGGTGTCAGCCAAGTGAATCAGGCCATTACTGAAATCGACAGTGCAGTTCAACAAAACGCAGCACTGGTCGAAGAAACGGCTGCAACGGCAGAAGAACTTGGTAACCAGTCAGATCAAATGAATCAAAACATTAACCAGTTCACACTTAATGAAAATGTCTCTTCGATTACTAAGGAGATGACAGTCCACAGACAACAAACGGAACTGGAAAAACTAGACACGCTAGCAATATCAAAACAAGCAAAAGACAATGGAGATAAATGGTCTGATTTCTAATTGATATATAGAAATTATTTTCAACCAAAAAACCGCCATTTGGCGGTTTTTTATTGTCTATATAATCTATTCTCTTAGAATGACTAAGCCTGGTCATTCATACCATCAGTCAGGGTTTTGAGCAGCCTTAAGCATCACATGATAGTCCTGGCTCTGTAAAAGTTCACGCATGACCATAGTGGCATAACTGCCGGAACGCAGGCTGAACGACAGTTGCAATACCGGAGTCGTGCGCCAATCAGATTCAGGCGACAACTTATCAAAAGCCATAGACAAAGCATCTGCACTCTCTGCAGAGGAAGCAATCCATTGCCACTCTAGCTCTAAAGGCAATAGACGTAAGGCTCTACGGTCTTGCTTGACACCATAATTATCTAAACCTGCTATCCAAGTTTTAAAGCGCTCAGCCATACTCTGTTCAATCTCCAGAGCGGATTTTTCAGTGGGTAGATTGCCCCTGCCAAATAGCGCGCCCGTTGGATGGAGATCTAGTCTATTAACCCGCTGCGCCAACTCTGCCGAACCATCTTCAATAAACCATTTATTAGAGCCTTCTAGCTGTAATACATCGCCTGGCAGGAGTTGATTCCAGTTTTGCTGTTGAATGCGTTCACTGAGTAAAGTATTAAACATCCATGAACGAATCGATGATAAATATAAGCTCTTTTGATTGCGCTTCACTTTCGGCAATTCACCGGCTAATAACTTCTCGCCCTGCTTGAGATTACGCCCATGAATACCAAAACGCTGTTCGCCATAATAGTTAGGCACACCTTGTTCTTTAATCAGATTCAATCGGGCTTGCAGTGATTGGATAATATCAGTTTTGTCTCCCGCCCTCGGTTGAATATTGCGAATCACCACGGTAAAGCGGTTACCCGATAAACCACCGGTTTGTAACTTACGGTGATGGCGAACGCTTTTAAGGATAGTGACGTTTGGTACCTTAAAATCATCTATATCTGGATTGACCAAGCCTGGTAGTTGAATACTAAACCACTGTCGCGTCACGGCATGGCGGTCTTTCTGACCCGCCACACCAATTTTGTTAGGGGAGACAGCTGCCCATTTGGCAAGCTGTTGTAAAACCCAATCGGTATTTTCGCCAGTTTTTTCGACCCAACACCACAAATGCTCCCCCTCACCACTGAGCGGGTAGGCAATTTGCTCTTCAACGATAAAATCTTGAGGCAGCACTTTATAAATACCCAGACATTCGGGCTGACCATAAGCGTAATTGAGTCTGTTTAAATCGGCAGAGTGCGTTAAAACATTTGGCATAAGCAACCGTCTTTTAAGGTTCGATTAAAAAGGCCTGGCATATCAGAGATATAAACCAGGCCTGGTTGTTTTCTATGGAAGTTGTAAGCAAGCGGTAACAGAAATTTTAACGCCTATTATGGCAAGTTAAAGCCCTGTAAAAATCTTCTCGGCAATCGGTAACTCTTTGCCTTCTGGTTTGTCATTATAGATTTGTACTAAGAGTTCACTGATATTACCCGGCACCACATAATCTTTAATCAACTGGCGGGCTTCCATTGGAGAGTCTTTATTGATATACAAATAGATATTACGCAAATGACACTTATTATCAGGGTCAGAGGCCAAAGGTCGCAAAAGACCACCACCCTCAATTCTGACACTCTCTTTGGTCAAAATCAC
The DNA here is from genome assembly GCA_051746325.1 of Pseudomonadota bacterium. GTDB lineage: Bacteria > Pseudomonadota > Gammaproteobacteria > Thiomicrospirales > Thiomicrospiraceae > Thiomicrorhabdus. The sequence continues at coordinate 34,451 of JBNJEY010000003.1, read as the reverse complement.
CACCTTGTGATAGTAGTTCGACTTTAACGGTTCGGTAAAACAGATCTGCAATACACGATCAAAATTACCGGAACCCTTATCAAGACTACTGACAATTTTGGCCGAGGTCAGCTGCACAGGCTCTTTACTGCAACCGCTTAAACTAAGCAAAGCCATTGCCACAAAAAACGTTAAAAACCCTAAAAAACCCAGCTTATAAGCTGAATTTGATCCCGATTTAAGTGCGCTAAACTGCATATAACTCTCCTACGTTTTAAAGCGTTAAGATGAATAAATTATCGGGTAATTATAGTTATCACTTAGAGCTATTATTAAAGCGTCGCGCTATTTTGTTGAATACCCGTAACCTGCCAACTGCCTTCGTCATTCGCCAGACGACGAATATGCCAGATTTCATTAAAGGCATGTGCACCTTCAGAGGCCTCTTCTTGAATAAAGCCTGTGAAACGAATACTGGCAATAAAGTATTCTTCATCAAACGCCATATCGGCTAACTCTGCATCTAGCGTATCAATCACAGTATGATTGTCACCCGCTTGCATCCCTGTCATCTCTTGCTGTAGCGCCGCAAACAGTTCTGGCGAACAATAAGATTCAACTTCGGCTAGATCGGCATTATCCCAAGCTTTTTGTAAAGTCACAAAATGGCCTTTAGCGCCTTCAACAAAGCTTTCAGCATTAAACCAAGCAGGGGGTTGCGTCAAATGCGCCGCATCCTGACTCACTCCTTGACCCACGCCGTCCTCTATGGCAGAACCAAAAATAGAACCAGTGGCATTTGGATCAGAAGCAGGTAGTTCTGTAGTGTCTGGCATCGCTTGACGTTGATAAGCCGAGTTCTGCTGTTGTGATTGTTGCGAATTTTCAGCTTCATAATTTGACTCATAAACCGATTGGGTCTGGCCCTGTTTTTGACGCATATAAAAAGTGAATAACTTAAATAATCCGAAAGCGACTAATGCCATCAATAAAATATCCATCAATTGAATGCCCTCAAAACCATCGCCCATAAACAACGAGGCTAATAGACCACCGGCCAGCAGACCACCCATCATGCCCATCATACCTGCACGTGCAGGTGAAGCACCAGGTTTCGTGGCAGCGGTTGGCGTAGCTTTTGGTGCCGCTTTCGGGGCCGTATTAAACGATTTTGGCGCAACCGATTTTGAGTAACCAAAGCTTCCACCACTGCCAAAACGCTTGGCCTCTGCCACCTGAGTCACGGTAAATAGGGTGAAAAAAACGGTAAGTAGACCTAAAAAAGAGGGTTTAAACAATTTGTTCACGTAAATATCCAACCTTTAAATTTAATAATTTAATACTTTATTTGAGTAGAGTAGCATTGTAACGTGTTTTCAAAAACAATAAAAAACAATCGGACCAGGCCTGGTCCGTTATCGAACCAAAGCCCAGTTTACTGTTTAATACAGCGAGAGATGGTGTAGTCTTTACCCTGTTTAACCTTGTCGTAGTTGCCAAACACCTCCATAAAGTTACGTTTCATGTATTGGCGCAGGCCATTAATGGTCACTACAACAAACTGTCCACCTGGCTCAAGATGGTCATGAACATCGTGTAATAGAATACTCAGCATCTCTTTACCCACCTTGGCCGGAATATTTGAGACGACCGTGGTAAACATTATCTCCTTTGGCACGGCACTCAACCCATTAGAGAGATAGGCTTTTGCGTTACCTAGATTGTTTTTCTGGGCGTTTTTATTGGCATAGTTTACTGCAACAAAATCTTTGTCTACCATATGCACCTGGCCTTTAGGGGCGTTGGCCGCAATGGCTAACCCTAAAGGGCCATAACCACAACCGATGTCTAGGGCTATTTCATCCTCTTTGATTTTGAGATACTTTAAAAAGAGATCGGTGCCTGAATCAATTTCTCGGGGACTAAAGATGCCCCAGGTGGTTGCAAGCTTTAAGGGTTTGCCCATTAACTCTGCTTCAATGAGCAGGTCTTTTTTTAGTTCGTCAATTGTGGCCACTTTGTTCGCTTCCTAGGGTCGTTTTGAATTATCATATTGTACCTTCTTTATTTATCTCTAATTTGAAAACTGGTAGAACCCGCAAACCCATGCATAGCTTAAACGAAAGACAACGCCAAGCCGTATTACATATTGAGACACCTACCCTGGTTTTAGCGGGGGCAGGCTCTGGTAAAACGCGCGTAATTACCGAAAAAATCGCCTACCTGATTCGTAAATGTGATGTTAAAGCGCACAATATTTACGCTCTCACTTTTACCAATAAATCGGCCAAAGAGATGAAAGAGCGTGTCACCAAATTATTGAAAGATGAAAACAGTAAGGGGCTCAATGTCTCGACTTTTCATAATTTGGGGCTAAATATTATTCGCCAAGAGTATAAGGTGCTGGGCTATAAATCGACCTTTTCGATTATGGATGCCACCGACAGCGGTCAGATTATTAAAGAGTTAATGCTCAAGCAGACGGTCGATCCAGAGGTATTAGATGGTGTGCAGTGGGAGATTTCCAGCTGGAAAAACGACGGTGTTTCACCCCAGCAGGCATTAGAGCAGGCCGAAGATGCCGCTGGCCAATCGCGGGCCATTTTGTATGCCGCGTACCAAAAACAGCTGCATGCTTACAATGCGGTCGATTTTGATGATTTGATTGGCCTCCCCGTTAAGTTGTTTTCCGAAAACCCGGAAGCCCTTGAGCGTTGGCAGAACAAAGTGCGCTATTTGCTGGTGGATGAGTATCAAGATACCAATGCCTCACAGTATGCATTGGTGAAATACCTGGTAGGCATTCAAGCGCGCTTGACCGTGGTGGGTGACGATGACCAATCTATTTACGCGTGGCGTGGTGCGCAGCCGGAAAACTTGGCGTTACTACAGACCGATTTCCCCGCCTTAAAACTGATTAAACTCGAGCAAAACTACCGCTCCAGTAACCGTATTTTACAATCGGCCAACCAACTCATCTCTAATAACCCACATATTTTTGAAAAGAAACTGTGGAGTGAAATGGGTATGGGCGATCCACTGCGGGTGATCGCCTGCGCCAATGAAAACCAAGAAGCCGAACGTGTGGTCTCTGAAATTATTGTCCATAAGTTTAAGACGCGCTGTAAAAATAGTGACTATGCAATTCTCTATCGCGGTAACCATCAGTCGCGTTTAATTGAGCGTGCACTGCGTGAACAGAATATTCAGTATGTCATTTCGGGTGGAAAATCCTTTTTTGACCATGCCGAAATTAAAGATGTCTTGAGCTATCTACGTTTGATTGTCAACCCGGATGATGATGCGGCTTTCTTGCGCATTGTAAACACGCCCCGCCGTGAAATTGGTGCCTCTACACTCGAAAAACTGGCCACCTACGCCACTGGTCGAGATATCAGTCTGTTTGATGCCTCTCAAGAGTTCGGATTAACGACCATTTTGTCTGAGAAAGCCCTAAAACGCGTCCAGAATTTTGGGCAACAACTGCTCGAGTGGGCGCAAAAAGCAGACACCGCCGCAGGTGAAGAGGTGACCTCGTTTGTTCGTCAGTTAATTGAAAATATCGAATATGACAACTGGATTCATGAAAATGCCAGTACCCCCAAGGCGGCTGAAAAGCGTATTAACAATATCCGTGAACTCACTACTTGGATTGAACGCATAATCAATAAAGCCCAAGTAGAAGATGGCGAAGAGAAACGGTTAGAAACCATTGTGACGCACATGAAGCTGATGGATATGATGGAACGTAATGAGTCTGAAAAAGAGCACGATATGGTTAGTTTAATGACCTTGCATGCCTCTAAAGGGCTAGAGTTTCCACATGTCTTTTTAATTGGCATGGAAGAGGAGATGTTGCCCCATAAACAGAATTTGGAATCCCCTGGTTTGGAGGAGGAACGCCGCCTGGCTTATGTTGGCATTACGCGCGCCCAACGAACCATGACCATGACTTATGCCACCAAACGCCGCAGATATGGCGAAGATATGAGCTGTGATCCCAGTCGTTTTTTAGAGGAGTTGCCTGAAGAGTGTCTAAAATGGGAAGGCAGGCCCGGAGTGGTGATCACTAAAGAAGAGCAGATGGACACCGGCAATGCCCATTTAGCCAACTTAAAGTCTTTTCTTAAAAAAGAGTAACTTACTAAAAAATTAATGCATTCCCTCAGTCACTCTAAGGAGCCTTTAATGTCGTCAGCCCAGTCACTGCCAGCAACCACAGCTGCACCTTTTCAATTTGCGCCTATGCCACACCTCTATTTTGGTTGGGGCATTCGCCAGCAACTCTTAGCCGACTTATCCACAACTTATTCAGGCAAGGTGGTTCTGATTACCGGGAAAACCATCTGTAAATCCGGGCATTTTGGTGAGACCCTATTAACGCAACTGCAAAGCCATACGGCCCAGGTAAAACATTTTGTCGTTACTGGTGAACCTTCACCTCAGTTAATCGATCAAATTGTCACACAGTGCCCAGTTGAGACCCAGGTGGTGATTGGCTTAGGCGGTGGCAGTGTATTGGATGCGGCCAAAGCGGTCGCAGGATTGATTCCCAGTCAAACCTCAGTAATGGATTATTTGGAGGGCGTTGGCCTGGGCAAACCATTTACCGTCGAAACCTGCCCTTTTATTGCGATTCCGACCACGGCGGGTACCGGCAGTGAGACCACCAAAAATGCGGTATTGTCCAATATCGGTCACTATAAAAAATCTTTTCGCGACAATAAGCTACTAGCTAAGCAGGCCTGGTTAGACCCCGAGTTATTAGTGAGCTGCTCTAAAGAGGTGCTTTATGCCACGGGAATGGATGCATTTACCCAGTTATTAGAATCCTACACCACCTTAAAAGCCAGCCCCATTACCGATGCATTGGCTTGGCAAGGCATGACCCTTTTTAAAGACGCTTTTGCCAATATTGAGAGCGAAGATGCTGAGTTACAGCAACAGGGTTATAGCAATCTAATGCTAGCGGCATCGCTTTCAGGCACCACACTTGCCAATGCAGGCCTGGGGGCAGTGCATGGTTTAGCGGGCCCTATTGGCGCATTTTTTGACGCACCTCATGGCATTGTCTGCGCTAAGTTATTGGCGCCGATTACCCAGTTTAATATTGAAGCACTGCAAGCCGAGAAAACCACCGTCGCACAACAGACTCTGGCCAAATATGCAGTGATAGCCCAACTGTTCGATCCAAGCTTAAGTGAACAACAAGCCCTACCAGGCCTGGTCAAAATTTTAAACCGCTTCTCGCAACAATATACCCCTCAAGGCTTGGCTCAATATGGTTTAACAGAAGAGAACCTAGACCCTATTCTTGTGAACTGCCGCAGTGGTAGTATGTTGGGAAATCCCGTCGTTTTAAAGGATGCACAACTGCTTACGGCGTTACAACAAGCCCTGCCTAATAATGAATAGATGACGAATAGAATAATGGCAAGCATCGACATTAGTATCGGATAAACAGAGTGTGCTAGACTATTTTACTTAGACTGATTATTAACCATTTAATTGTAATAGGATATCGCGCTTAGTCGCACGCACCGTTTATTCTAAGCCAGATTTATATAAAAGGCATTACGCCCAATGAAACGCCCATTGATTTTGGTACAAGACCCAAATGCATTAAAAAACTGGTTAGCGGCTTGCGGTAGTGGCTCTAAGGTCCTATCTGACTTAGAGCGCTTAGATGAACGTTTTACGGCCAAAAAGTCTATTGTGTTAATTCAGCTATCTGACCTATCTAATATTGATCAGGTTAAAAGCGTTATTGAGCAAAACTTTTCTGTTTTACTTTTTTCTAATGAACCCTCAATAGCCGAAGGGTTAGCACTATTTCAATTTGGCATTAAAGGCTACCTAAACACCTTTGCAACCGTGGCAAGAATCGAACAAGCAGTAACCACTATATCTGAAGGCCGAATTTGGTTAGGCCCTGAAATTTTGCAAACAATGATTCAATCACTCACCTGCACTGAAAAATTGGATAACCATTGGAAAGAGAGAGTGACCCAGAGAGAACAGAAAATTGCTCTATTGGTGCTCGACTCTAAAAGTAACCACCAGATAGCCGCGCAACTCAATCTCACTGAACATACTCTAAAAGCGCATCTGCATAGTATATTTGAGAAACTTGCAGTTTCTGATCGCCTTTCACTGGTACTGAAAATTAAAAACAATTAGCAAGAAACGCCAGATTCACTCACTAAAAGCGATGTTAAACCGTGACGACAGTAGCAAGATATAACTGCCAAAAACCCATCGCCATAACACAGACACCCGCAAAACGTCGTACCCAGAGATTACGGGATATTTTTGTAAAATAGAAAGCAAAAACCCCCATTAATAATAAGTTTGGCAGCGTCCCTAGGCCAAATGCCAACATCACCAGGCCGCCCTCTAAAGCACCGCCTGCACTCAATGCCATAATCAACATACTGTAAACTAAACCACAAGGGAGCCAACCCCAAACAAGGCCATATAACCAGGCCTGGTGAAGATATTTAACTGGCGTAAACTTGGCCGCATAGGGAGATAAGTGCTGCCAAACAGAACGGCCTACTTTTTCAATCGCCACCAGACCAAACCACCACCCTCCTAGATACAGCCCTAACGCAATCATAAAGAGCCCAGCAATCACTTGTAACAGTTGTTGCGCAGGTAAAAAGGTTGCAAGTGAGCCAATCGTTGACCCTAAGAAGCCAAATAAGCCACCAATAATCACATAACTGCTAATACGGCCGATATTATAAGCCAACTGGTAAGGGAGCATTCGCCACCAACTGGCTTGAGCCTTAGGCTCTAAACTAAACGTCAGGGCACCAACAACGCCTCCACACATGCCCAAACAGTGAACCCCCCCTAAAAACCCAACCACTAAGGCGGTAATAAAAATTGAATCCATGGTTAATGAACTCGATCTAGGGTTCTGTAACGTAAAGCTTCTGCAATGTACTGACTGCTGAGATCAGCGAGCTTTTCCATATCGGCTAGAGTACGGGCAATTCTTAAAATTCGGTGATAACCACGCGCTGAGATACCCAGTTGATTAACAGCCTTTTCGAGAATAACAAGGCTTAACGCATCCAGAACAACATGCTCTTTTAACGCCTTTGGGGATAGGTCACAACTTAGGTATCCCTGACGCTTTAGCTGAAAGGCTCTGACCTCGACAACCCGTGCTCTAACTTGTGCACTCGATTCACCCAAAGCACCCTCCCCCTGTAAATCTGAGAGATCAACGGCCGGAAAATTCACTTGCTGATTAACACGAGAGATTTCAACCCATTTACCCTCTAAAGGTTTACGTAATGATTCTAATACAGTGCGCGTAAACCCAAGAAGTTTATCTAAAAAAAGCAGACCAAAAAGCAGACCGTTGTGTACTAATGAAATTGCGCCGGGTTTAGGAATTGAACCACCCCCAACCTGCGCGGCGGCAGAAGCTGTATGGTGGGGGTTTACAAAGGGTCTTTTGTCAAAGTGCTCACCGCCAATCTCTTGGCCATTAATCGAATGAATCGTCGCGCTTTCAATCGCTTCTTGCTGAGTCAATGCCGGTAACAGCGTCACTAAACGGGAAGCTAACATACTTTTTCCAGATCCAGGCGAATCGACCATTATCAGAGAGTGGCGTCCGCTAGCAGCTATTTCCAAAACGCGTTTTGCTTGCAGTTGACCACTGAAATCGGCTAAATCTTGTGGATAATCCAGACTAGGATTACTGACTTTAAGTTCTGTTTTCGACTCTATTAGCGGCTCTAACTGTTCTCCCAATAACACTCGACAGGCCTCTTTCAAATCCTCTATCAAGACAAAGTTTGCAGCCAAATCATGGGCCGGTTGGGATAATATTGCTTCAGCAAGATTGCCTTTAGGCAGAATACAGGTCCTAGAGGCCACCTGTGCCGCTAACAAGCTAGGCAAAGTCCCCTTTATGGCTCGCACTTCACCATTTAAAGCAAGCTCACCAATAAATTCAAAGTTTTGAATATCAGGGCAGTCCAATTGACCTGTGGCAATCAAGATTCCTATGGCAATAGGTAGGTCATAACGGCCTCCGGACTTAGGTAAATCCGCGGGAGCTAAATTAACAGTAATGCGTTTAGGGGGTATCTGAAATCCAGAGCTGAGCAAGGCACTTCGGACACGATATTTACTCTCTTTTACCGAGGCCTCAGGCAGGCCAACAATAGAGAGCGAAGGCAATCCATTACTGACATGAACTTCAACCGTGACAATAGGCGACTCAATCCCACTTAAAGCACGACTGGTTATCGAGGATAGATTCATAGCTTGAATGAAATCCAAGCTAGCGCTATATCGAACATTATATGCTGGCTATTTTTTAATAGAGGATTCAAGTTCTGCTACGACCTTTTCTAGTGCTTCTAACTTAGCGCGCGTCTTTGCCAAAACACCAGTTTGAATATCAAATTCGTGGCGGCTCACGAACTCCATTTTTTCGAATGTGCTAGAGAGAGTCGACTTGATTTGATCTTGAACGGCTGATGGCATTTGACCTAACCCCTGCGGTATGACTTCCGCTATCTTTTTGGCCATCTCTTCTATCTGTATTGCATTTAGCATTATGCCTTCCCAAGAACAATATAAATTAATATAAACTATACCTTTTTCTATGCCGTTAAGCCACCACTACAACGCAGATAAAACCTTGAATAACACTCCGCTTATAAAGCTAAGTCGAGAATGCATATTTTCTTAACCACTTTATTTTCATGGTAGAATTTCAACAAAAAATCGTCTGGCCATCAAACTAGAACAAAAGGGTTAAGTACAATGATTGATAGTAAAGAGTTGCCTGAAAAATCACAACGCATATTTGGATTATTGGTTGACGCTTTTGAAGAACAAAATATTAACCCAACCCCATTAAACTATTTTGTTTGGTATCACTATTATAAAGGCGATAACCCTAAGTTTCGCCAGGAGATGGATCGGATACTTAGCGATCCTTTCGGTTATAACGATCGTGTTGGAAAACGCCTCTATAATGAGTATCTAACCGAAGAGGATAACGAAAACTCTGAGTTTGACCGTGCCTTTAGACGACTGATTGATCTGATGGTCAAAAAAATGGACTTCTGGAGCAGTAAGCTTGCAAAGCACACTCAAGAACTTGATGAATGTACCCACCAACTCTGTGACCCCAATCTTAATGCCGCAGAGGTCAAAAAAATCACCGATAGCGTATTAACGTCAGCCTCTTCAATGAAAGAGAGCAGTATGGCTTTTCAAGAAGAGATGGCCAACAGCTCTGATGCCGTCCGTAAACTACGCCAACAGTTAGTAGAAGCCCGAGCTGAAGCAATGAAAGACGAACTGACTGAAGTGGGTAACCGCAAAGCCTTTAACAATGCCATTGAAGAGTTAATGTTTAATGCCAAAGACAATCCAAACAGCTTGTGTTTAGTCATGACGGATATTGATCATTTTAAAAACTTCAATGATACTTATGGCCACTTGGTTGGTGACAGTGTATTACGGTATTTTGCGAGCATTATGAAAAAGAGCAAGAGCGATAATGAAACGATTTGCCGATTTGGAGGAGAGGAGTTTGCCATCCTAATGGCTGAAAGTTCCATTGAACAAGCCATTGAACGCGCCGAAGGGATCCGAAAAGAGATTCAATCGGCACATCTGAAACAAAGAAATTCGAACAAGCCCCTTAAAACGATTACCTCCTCTTTTGGGATTGCGCAATTTCATGGCGACCAAGACGATTCGAAAAGTTTTTTGGAGCGTGCCGATAATGCACTCTACCTTGCCAAGGAAAAGGGCCGCAACCAAGTGGTCGATGAGGCGCAACTCACCCCTGAAAAACCAATCGACTCTAAAAGATAGGTTTGCTCGCCACGAAGGCCCTCTTATTTAAGAGCAGCAACCATTAAGCCCAAACAAATACCCCTTCTCAAGGTTGGTGTGCGGGTTTTGAAGCCTTAATAAGCAGTGTACCCAAGCCGATTCGGCGCAACTCATTACGACGTTTATTTAAGGTCAAACGATTATCAAAAGGGCCAATCCTCACACGATAATAGGTTCTATTAGGCTTATGTAGAGCGGAGACCTGTACAATTTGACCTAATCTTGCTAGTCGTTTCTGCTCTTTAAGCGCCATAGATTCTGAACCAAACGACCCTGCCTGGATATAATAGGGGCTATCCAATTTAACCGAAATGGGCTCAACATCGACGATAACTTCCGTCTGACTCAGCCCTTGATAAAAAGAGTATTGCTGCGTAGAGTGCTCTTCTTCCGAAGAGAGCTCATCCTCAATAGTCGAATCTGCTAGAGTTGTATCAATCGGTTTTTTTGGTACTTTAGGCTGAGGCGGTTGAAGTTTCTCAGAAATCTCGGCAACCGATTCCGTGGTCGTAGCTTGCAAGTCGACTGCAGACTGAAAAATAGTTTTTTCAGCGGGCTCAGCCGACTTTGCTCCTTTGGATACAAAATGCTGGGTGACAAAAAAACCAATCAATAGCACGGCAGACACTAAAAAACCCGCCCCCCAAATCAATGAAACAGAGCGTTTCTCCAACTGATGAGAGCTCTGTTGTGACTTGCGCGTAAAGCCTTTTTTATGACTGTGACCGTGACGATAATCTCGAGCCATCTACATTTTCTCTGGAGCGGATACGCCAATAATGGCCAACCCATTGCGAATCACTTGTTGAACAGCTGTAATCAGCGCTAAACGTGCGTGCCGAACTTTATCATCTTCAACAATAAAATGGCTGGCGTTGTAATAAGAGTGCAAAGCATGTGCCAAATCTTTTAGGTAGTAGGCAATCTGATGCGGTTCATAAGCGAGTGCAGCACGCGCCACAATTTCGGGATACTTAGAGAGTTCGGTGGCAATATGGGTCTCTTGATCACTTTGTAACAGTTGCAAACCCGCCAGGCCAGCTTGCAAATCAAGGCGATACCCTTTTTCGACAACCTGTTCTAATACACTGCAAATGCGAGCATGAGCATACTGAATATAATAGACCGGATTTTCATTCGATTTAGACACGGCCAAATCCAAATCAAAATCCATATGTTGTTCAGATTTACGCTGCACATAGAAGAAACGTGCCGCATCGACACCGACTTCATCCCGTAGCTCACGTAAGGTGACAAACTGTCCGCTGCGCGTTGACATGGCCAATTTCTCGCCACCTCGATAGAGAATGGCGAACTGGACTAATAATACTTCCAATGCGTCAGAGTTGGTGCCCATCGCTGTCATCGCGGCCTTAACACGCGGTACATAACCATGGTGATCCGAACCCCAGATATCAATCAACAGATCGAACCCACGCTCTAGCTTATTAAAATGGTAAGCGATATCCGAAGCAAAGTAGGTTTTAAGCCCATTATCGCGGACGACAACACGATCTTTCTCATCGCCATACTCCGTTGACCGGAACCAGAGTGCGCCCGCTTTCTCATAAATCTTATCGGCGGCTTGTAACTTTTCAAGTGCGGCATCAATCACCCCCGTTTCCATTAAAGCACGTTCAGAGAACCACTCTTCAAATGTCACGCCAAAGCCTGAGAGATCTCGCTTAATGTCCGATAAAATCGAGTCTACTGCGGCTTGAAATACAGCCTCATAATGCGTTGCACCCAATAAATTTTTAGCTTTAACAATCAGATCATCGATATGTTTTTCTTTGTCACCTTCAGGCTCACCCTCATCCGCTCTGATGCCGGCAAAGACTTCCAATGCGGTTTTCTTGAGTGTTGAGCCAAACTCGGACTTAATAGTTTCACTGATCTCAAAGATGTAATCGCCTTTGTAACCATTGCTTGGGAAGGTAAGCTCTTCGCCACAAAGCGACAGATAACGTAGCCAGACAGAGGTCGCCAATATGTCCATTTGACGCCCTGCGTCATTCACATAGTACTCTTTAGAAACCTTAAAGCCAGCCACGCTTAACAGGTTGGCAACACTGGCACCATAAGCGGCACCGCGGCCGTGACCGACATGCAGTGGACCCGTTGGGTTGGCTGAAACAAACTCAACCAAGACCGACCTGCCTTGACCAACATTACAGCGGCCAAAGTCGGCTTTTTCAGATAATACTTTTTCAACAATTGCGAATTTGGCAGAATCATTCACAAAAAAATTAATAAAGCCTGGCCCAGCAATTTCAACCTTAACAACCGCGGGTTTATCTGCGATCAGCTCAATAATTTTCTCAGCCAGAGCACGCGGTGGCATACCTGCATCCTTGGTCAGCATCATCGCCAAATTCGTGGCAAAATCACCGTGTGCTTTATCTCGGGTATTCTCAATATTGATGCGTGGCGATAAGTATTCAGGAATAATGGCCTTATCTTTTAATTGTTGAACCACATCGGTCAAAATTTGCGCAATTTGCTGCTTCATGAGAGTGTCTCTTACCTTGAAAAAGTTGGGAACACGCCCCTCTTAAACCCCACGAGGGGCTTAAGAGGTCACGTATTAAAAATCTAACGGGTTATTTTACTAAAAATAGAAGATTTTAAGGATGAATTTTAAGATTACCAGGCCTGGTGAGTTTAAAAAGGGCTAATGACAGCTAATATCGCTGTCTATTGACCTAAATAGGCATAGTAGTTGAATATAAAAAACCACCAGGCCTGGTTTAGAACTGATGGTTTCATAAATTTAAATAAACAAGCTTAACCCTCGTCAGCGGTTTTCTTGTCAGCCGCTTTTTTAGCAACGGGTTTCTTAACAGCCACTTTTTTAGCCGCGGTTTTTTTTACCGTTGCTTTCTTAACCGCAGGTTTCTTAGCCGGAGCCTTTTTAGCGACCGGCTTTTTCGCAACGGCTTTTTTAGGTGCTACTTTTTTAGCCGCCGCCTTTTTTGGTGCTGCTTTTTTAGCGCCTGCTCGACCCCGTTTTTTTGGCTCAGGTGCTTCGTCTAAACGCTTTTGGCATTCTTCCAGAGAGAGCTCTAGCGCCTCTTCATCCTTAGCGATTTTGGCATTTTTCTTTGTCTGTGTATCGGTAATATAAGGCCCCCAGCGACCTTTAAGGATTTTGACATCCGTGCCTGGGAACGATTTGATAATTTTATCCGCATCGGCTTGAACTTTAGCTTTAATCAAGGCAACTGAATCTTCTAAACTAATGCTTAAGGGATCAAACCCCTTTATGGGGCAGTACATTTTTTCGCCATACTGCAAATAGGGGCCAAAAGGGCCTTGTTTGGCAATAATCATTTGACCTTTTTCTACGCGAAACTCTGAGCCATCAACCGCTTTAGCGCTAAATGTTTCAGGCATTTCACCCACTTCACGGGGTAATTTAAACAGCTCCAAGGCATCATCAATTTTAATTAAATCCATCTTCTGCCCGGGCATTAAACTGGCAAACGTCGGCTTTTCATCATTCTCGCCATCACCAACTTGCACATAGGGTCCAAAACGGCCAATTTTGACAAACATCGGCTTACCACTTTCAGGATGCGTCCCTAACAGCCGTTGCTGTCCGGCCTCTTCACGTGAGACCAACTCTGCCGCTTCAACACGAGGATGGAATTTACTATAAAACTCCTCTAGCATATCCCGCCATTCAAGCTGCCCCTTGGCAATGGTATCAAACTTCTCCTCGACCTTCGCGGTGAATTGATAATCTAAAACCTCGCCAAAGTGTTTGGTTAAAAAGCTAGTGACAATGCCTGCTATCTCCGTTGGAAATAATTTATTCTTTTCAGTTCCTGCTATTTCAACCAGGCTGTCGGCCGTCACTTCACCCTCTTTCAAGGTCACTTGGCGATAAGCACGCTCCTTACCTTCACGATCCTCTTTGACCACATAACCACGCTGTTGCACAGTATCAATGGTCGGTGCATAGGTTGAAGGACGTCCAATGCCCATCTCTTCCAGCGTACGCACCAAGCTAGCTTCGTTATAGCGTGGCGGTGGGCGACTAAAGCTTTGACGCGCACTTAACTCAGCCACCTTAACAACCTGGCCAACGGTCATCGGTGGTAGCAGTCCCGATTCATCGCCTGAACCAAAGTCATAAACCTTTAGAAAACCTTCAAAAGTAACCACTTCACCTTTCGCTGTCAGCTTATCGTTTGGCAGTCCGTCAATGCCTATATCAACTGTCGTTCGCTTGAGTTGTGCATCGGCCATTTGCGACGCAATAGCACGACGCCAAATCAATTGATAAAGGCGTTGTTCATTGCGTTCACCAGGGACAATATCCGTGGTGAATTCAGTGGGACGAATCGCTTCATGCGCCTCTTGAGCATCGGCACTTTTAGTTTTATAACGGCGCGGCACACTGAATTCTGGGCCGTAGTTTTTAACAATCGCCAATCTAGCCTGTTCGATCGCCGTTTCTGATAAGTTAACAGAGTCCGTTCTCATATAGGTGATCTTTCCAGACTCATACAAACGCTGTGCTACCATCATGGTCTGCTTCACTGAAAAACCTAATTTTGAAGAGGCTTCTTGCTGCAGTGTTGAGGTCGTAAAGGGCGCTTTAGGACTACGTTTAGCGGGTTTCTCTTCAAGCGATATAACCGATAAATTACTTTTGGCAACCGCTTCTAAAAATGCCGTAGCCTCTTCTTCTGTCTCGAAAGTGGCGGTACGTTTAACATCCAATTTACCTACGGGTTTTTGTGCCCCATCCAATAGATCTAGGACTCCTTGTACACGATAAACAAAACTTGATTCGAAGGCATCAATCTCTCTTTCACGCTCGACAATCAGACGTACTGCAACGGATTGTACACGTCCGGCAGAAAGCCCTGTACGGATTTTTTTCCATAAAACAGGCGAGAGTTCAAAACCGACAATACGATCTAATATACGGCGTGCTTGCTGTGCATTGACCACATTCATATCCACCGTGCGCGGTTCTGCAACGGCTTTTTGAATAGCGGGCTTAGTAATCTCGTGAAAAACAATACGTTTAGTGGTTTTGACATCTAAATTAAGTGCTTCAGTAAGGTGCCAGGCAATGGCTTCACCCTCGCGATCCTCATCCGTAGCCAACCATACGGCCTCGGCGGTTTTGGCGACTTTTCTGAGCTCTGCTACGGTTTTCTTTTTATCTGGAGAGATCTCATAGGTCGGCTCAAAGCGATTGGCTAAATCAATTCCCATGCCTTTTTTCTGCATATCTCGAATATGACCATAACTGGACAGCACAGTAAAATCTTTACCCAAAAATTTTTCAATGGTCTTAGCTTTTGCCGGGGACTCCACGATCACCAAATTTGTCATATCTATTTATACTCAATTATATGTATTATTAAATTACTTCTTTTTTAAGGGTGCAAAATTTTTAACACTTTTGCAAACACTAATTCTAATTTACCGCTTATTTTAAGCTTATCCGCTTTTTACAAAACTTTATTTACGCTTGCTTACTAATTTGTACTTATCTAAAATTCCAAAGCCATTACAATGTTATAATATAATTTTAAATCACAACTAATATTTTAATCACAACCTAAAAGGCTCATGGTGATCAGCAGTTCACAAGACATTATTCAACATCAATTAGTACAGCTCTTATTGATTGGTTCAGATCAGAACTCTGAGGCTTTTTTGCGCACTATACTTGAAGAAGAGGGCTTTCAACTAACTTTTGTAAAAAATGCTGCGGTCGCCCAACAGCTCATCCTTAAAAAACCGGCCTCTTTTTACGACGCCTATTTATTTGATGAGTGCTCTGACCATCAACAAACTCTGCAAAACCTAACGCTGCTACAGTCTTTAAAAAACGACACTCAATATGCTATTGTGCCGGCCATTTTTCAAACCAATAGCCACGACACCCAAGAGATTCAGCACTGTCTGGAAAATGGGGCTTATTTCTATCTTTTAAAACCCTTCACCAAAGAGCTGCTTCTATCTGTTTTAAAAGCCGCTTTAAAGGGCTTTACCAGCCATCAAGCGTTAACTCGACGTATTGAGGACATTGAAAATACGCGCCCTCTGATTCAACGAGCTCATTTCCAGATTAAAACCATTGGAGAAGCCAGAAGCCTCTCTTCAGTATTAGCGCATATTACCCCAAACCCTAAAGAGAGTAGTGTGGGTTTATTTGAATTGATGTTGAATGCGATTGAGCACGGAAATCTAAATATCTCTTATCCTGAAAAAACAGAGTTGGTCAAAACAGACAGCTTGCAAAAAGAGATTACTAAACGGCTGGATTTAGCAGAAAACAGAGAAAAAAGAGTGACGGTTACTTTTAATCGGACGCCCGAAAATCTGGAATTTACGATTTTAGACAGCGGTAGCGGGTTTGACCCCACGCCCTATTTAGATTTTTCTATTGAGCGGGCCATGGACAACCATGGTCGTGGCATTATGATCGCCAATAAATTAAGTTTTGATGAATTAGAGTATCAAAATAATGGTTCGAAAGTGATTGGTAGAATTCATCTGACTTAAAACTCCTTTAACTCCTTGGTTTCTGAGTTATGGCCGCGACCATAGGCCTTAACCTCTCTAAATAATACAGCGATTATGAAATCCTTCGCCAACATCCTGCTGACATCGCCTGTATATCGCCCGATAACTCCAGTATCATTAGCTGGCCTTGTATTGTGGACAGAGGACTTTTACTCAATACCGCTAACTCATCCAAACCAATCGGTTCATAACCAATATGGGCTAAAATAGGCTGTTGCGATAAAGGCAACTTATCATCCTTAGCCTGTAATTCAAACGGTAACTGGTTACGATTAGAGTCGGCTTTTTGGGGTGCTAAGGTATGTTGAATCAGTGCAGACAACTCCTCAAAAATATCTTGTCCAGACTCCACCAGCTTTGCCCCCTGTTTAATCAGTTGGTGACACCCCTTAGCTTGTGGATTATTGATTGAACCCGGCACGGCAAAGACCTCCCGGCCTTGATCAATCGCGGTTTTCGCAGTAATCAAAGAGCCACTTTTTAGGGCCGCCTCAACCACCAGCGTTCCCACACTTAAGCCACTGATAATACGATTACGCCGCGGGAAATTAAAGGCTAAGGGCGGCGTCCCTAGCGGAAACTCTGAGATCATTACACCCTCTTCAGCAACTTGCCGTGCAAGCGCTTGATTGGCCGCAGGGTAGATGCGGTCCAGCCCTGTACCAATCACCGCTACCGTTTTACCCACCCCTTTTAGCCCACCTTGATGTGCCGCAGCATCGATTCCTAAGGCCAATCCACTGGTAATGGTTAATCCTTGGTGAGAGAGATGCTGAGCAAAATCTTTGGCAATATTCTCCCCCTGCTTGGAGGCGTGACGACTGCCGACAATCGCCAATTGAGGATCACTGAGTAACGCTATATTCCCTCTAGCGGATAATAAAATCGGTGCGTCATCAATCGAGGCAAGCAACTTTGGATAATCTGCACAACCAATCGGCAGGTAACTTTGCAGAGGCTGCTCACCCCACTCCAAGGCTAAATCGACCAGGCCTGGACGCTCTGCTAATATAAAGCTTTCAAGCTGTTTTTTAGAGAGAATCCCGCTATTTTTCCACTCACTTTCACCAGCACTGATCGCGTTGGGCAGCGAGCCAAAATAGAGCAGAATCTCTTGCAGCTGCTTCAAAGAAACATGGCTTAGGTGCAGCGCCAGTAAGCTAGGAAGGTCAAAACTGGGTAAATCAGAAAAATTTGACATAGTTCGCTATAATATGTGAATTAATTAAACTTAAGTATAACTGAAGCATAAAGTAACACTATGGAAAAACTTGATATCATTCTCTATCCTGAAGCAGGCTTAAGAGAAATCTGCGCACCCATTCCAGAAATGACAGATGACCTAGACAAACTCATCGATGATATGCTCTATACGATGTATGATGCCCCCGGCATTGGTTTAGCGGCACCGCAAATTTCTGTTGGGCAGCGCTTAATTGTCGTCGACATCTCTGAAAGCAATAATCAACCGATTGCGCTACTCAATCCAGAAATCATCAAAAGCGCTGGCACAATTGAGTGGGAAGAGGGTTGTCTCTCTATGCCGGGTATTTACGCAAGTGTCACACGGCCTAGTGATATTTTAGTTCGAGGCATGAACCGTGAAGGTAAAATAGTTGAATTCGAAGCCAATGACCTATTGGCGGTTTGCATTCAACATGAAATCGACCATCTGAATGGCAAAATGTTTATTGACCATCTCTCTGGTCTAAAACGTACCCGAGCCATTCAAAAATTCCGTAAATCACTTCTACAACAAGAGTCCTAAATTGATTATGCCAACGACTGAAACTGCATCATCTCCAGCGTCACAGCCGTTAAGAATTATCTTTGCAGGCACGCCTCAGTTTTCAGTAGCGCCTTTGCAGGCACTACTCGATTCAGAATATGAAGTTGTCGGTGTTTACACGCAACCCGACCGCCCAGCAGGACGAGGTCGCAAATTGGCGGCCAGTCCGGTTAAAGTCGTGGCGTTAGAACACGGTCTGCCGGTCTTCCAACCTGAAAATTTCAAAAGTGCTGAGGCTTGCGAACAACTTGCCGGTTTAAAGGCGGATGTTATGGTGGTGGTCGCTTATGGCTTGATTCTGCCAAAGGCCATATTAGAAGTACCAACCTATGGCTGCCTAAATATTCACGCCTCTCTACTGCCTAGATGGCGCGGTGCCGCACCGATTCAACGGGCGATTGAAGCGGGTGATACAGACAGTGGCATCACCATTATGCAGATGGATATTGGCTTGGATACCGGAGCGATGCTGCATAAAGTCGTCACCAAAATCACACCTGAAGATAACGCCCAAGCGTTACATGACCGTTTAAGTTTATTAGGCTCACAGGCTCTTATAGAGACATTAAACGCGTTACAAAACCAGACACTGCACCCAGAAAAACAAGATGAAAACCTGGTCACATACGCCCATAAACTCAGCAAGGCCGAAGCAGAAATCGATTGGCAACAGTCGGCAGAATCGATTGTGCGTAAAATTCAAGCTTTTAACCCTTGGCCGGTAGCCTTTACCCACTTTCAAGAGCAACCCTTAAGAATCGGTCAGGCAAAGAAACTCTCAAACAGCGAACTAGCAGAACTTACGCAGTATGTCGACGAGAATCTATTCAGTCAAAACCAACCAGGCCGGGTGCTTTCAATTAATAAGGAGGGGCTCGTGATTATGACTGGGACACAACCCATTCTATTGCAACAGATTCAGCCTTCCGGCAAGAAAATGATGTCCGCCTATGACTTTGCACAGTCGCGCCCAGTCATTGGAGCCTGTTTTAAATGAGCCAATCACCCGCACAGAGTTCTGCGCTAAACAGTCGCTTTATTGCACTTAAAATCTGTTTAGCCGTTATCGAAGGGGGGCGCTCTTTAAGTCAGGCACTGCCGGAAGGGTTAGCGCAATTTCCTGACCGACGAGAACGTAACTTCACACAAAATTTAGTATTAGGAACCTTACGTTGGCAGTATCGATTAGAAGCCATTCGTAGCCATCTACTGAAGAAAAAGCTCAAATCCAAAGACGAAGATATAAACCAACTTATTTTATTAGGGTTGTATCAGATTTTGTATATGGAAACCCCAGAACATGCGGCGGTTTCTGAAACGGTAGCACTGGTGGCTAAGCTTAAAAAGCCCTGGGCCAAAGCACTAATGAATGGCGTTTTACGGACATTTTTACGGGACAAAGAGGCCATTTGTGCTGAAGTCGACTTAAAACCCGCCTTTCGTTATGCGCATCCTCAATGGATGGTAAGAGAGCTCCGCAAAGCCTATCCCAATGAGTGGGAAAAGATTCTTACCGCGAATAATGAAATTGCACCGCTGACCCTACGCGTCAACACGATTCAACAAACGCGAGAGGCCCTCCTACTCAAATTAACGCAAGCAGAGATTGCCGCAGAAATTCATCCGACGGCACCACAAGGCATCGTATTACTGCAAGGTGTCGACATTACTAGCCTGCCGACCTATGAGCAAGGCGGCTTTAGTGTGCAAGACCCTGCGGCACAACAGGCGGCAAATATATTAGAGCCACATCCGGGTGAGCGCATCCTCGATGCTTGCGCCGCCCCAGGCGGTAAAACCACGCATCTGCTAGAGTTATCCAATAATGAAGCCAAGGTTTTTGCCCTAGAGAAAGAACCCGAACGCTTAGAGCGTTTAGCTGAAAACCTCCACCGATTAGAGCTAGAAGCGGACTATCAAGCAGGCGATGCCTCTCTACCTGACACATGGTGGGATGGCCAACTTTTTGACAAAATCTTATTGGATGCGCCCTGTTCTGCGACGGGCATTATTCGTCGCCATCCAGACATTAAATGGCACCGCACCGAACAAGATATTGAAGAGGTTGCTTCACTCCAAGCCGATATTTTAAAAGCGTTATGGCCTTTATTAAAACCGGGCGGCAAGCTACTTTATGCCACCTGCTCTATTTTACCGCAAGAGAACACCTTGCAAATGCAGCGCTTCCTAGCAGAAGAGTCCACGGCAAAGGAGATTCCAATTGAGGCGGATTGGGGTGAAGAGTCTGAGACACCAGGGCGCCAAATATTGCCGGGTAGCTCTGGCATGGATGGGTTTTTCTACTGTTTACTTGAAAAAATTTAACCCCATGAACTCGATTGCGCCTACATCACATCTCACCAGAAACGCTCTGGCGCGTCGCTTAAGCGCTCGATGCAAAGATCTGACCAGGCCTGATCAGTTACAAAACTGCTTAAAAATCTATTTAAAAAACAGATTTATTAATGCTGTTTTTCTGACCATTATCGCTATTATCAGCATCACTACCCTAATGATGAGCACCGCACAGGCCAGTGATGAAATCAAGATTATCAGTGCAAGCCATTATCTACAAGATCAAAAACTTTTTCTCGATTCACAGAGCCTTTTCAATCTTCCAGAGGCAATTGTCAACGCCATAAATCATGAAATTCCGCTCACCTTTAAGACCGAAATTAGACTCAGTGAAAAAACTCGCCGTTTGGGTTTCGAATATGAACGTACTCGAGTGGCGATTGAATATCAGACCCGTCTTTATGTTGAAGGCGTGAATCAGCGTTACTTCCTCTATAACACGCGCAATCTTAAGGAACAAAGCTTTACAACTTTAGAGTCGGCCCTACTGACCCTAGGCACTTTGCAAAGTTTTCCGGTGATCAACCTTTCAGAACTGCACCCCAAACAGCACTACACGCTAAAAATAAGAATCTCATTGGATCACTGGCAGTTGCCCGCCCCCTTACTAATAGAATCTTTATTTAAAGAGCACTGGCAATTGGACAGTGGCTGGTACGAACTTAGCATACAAACCCCTGGGAGTTGGTTATAGTGGAGACTTCTACTCAATCTGATAACAAGACAAGAGGGTTAGATCAATTAATGAACTGCGCAAGGAGTAGCAACAAATGAACTCTAATTTTTGGCGTTTTTTAAAACAGTATGGTTGGATTACTCTCATTTCCAGTGTACTGCTGGTTTCGCTCGTTATTATGAGTCAAATTTTGCAAAATGCCTCGAGCTTTGCAGACAGCTATTCCGCTCTATTATTCGCCACCTTTGGTGGCGTTGGTGTGCTTCTATTCGTTCTCTTTAAAACCCTATGGGGGCTAAAACTACAACGCAAAAGAAATATTCCCGGTAGCAAAATCACCATCCGTTTAACGACCATAGCAACCTTAATGTTGGGCATTCCGAGCGCCATTATTTTTTACTTCTCTCTCACCTTTATTCAGCAAGGGATTAATCAGTGGTTTGATGTCAAAACAGAGACCGCTCTAGAGAATGCCTCGGCTCTGGTACGTACCTCACTTGACAATAAAACTCGCGACATGCTCAATTTAACCCTTGCAGTCGCCAAGGATAAAAGCCAGTCGCTCGCCACCTCACCTATTATCGAAGTCAGTAAACTGCGGACTCTATTAAATGCTCAAGAAGTCGCTTTATATCACTCCAATCAACGACTCGTTGCCTTCAGTAGCGAGGATATCAGTGATACATTGCCTCAACCTCCGGGAGATAACCTTTTCCAACAGATCCGCCAGAAAAAAACCTATGCAGCGATTGAAAGCCATCAAGAGCCCGGATCAGTAGAGCAGTTTATCCGCGTCATTATTCCATTCTCAGATCTCGATTTAGCCGGCAACTATGCCCTACAGGTTCTATTTCCTATTCCCCGCAATATGACTCAACTTGCAGAATCCGTGGCCATCGCCGCCGGTCAATACAAAGAGCTCTCTTATTTAAAAGGCCCTTTAACCGCCAGCTTTACCCTTATTCTTTCTATGGTATTACTCTTAACCCTTGTCACAGCGGTACTCTTTACGATTCAGGCCGTCCAAAACTTTACACATCCTATTCGTACCTTAGCACGTGGTACAAAAGCGGTCTCTAAAGGGGATTACAGTGTCAAAATGAGTATTAAAGAGAATGATGAATTTGGTGATTTAACCCAATCTTTTAATGATATGATTCAGCGGATATCAAAAGCCAGAACCGATATTAAGATCGGTCACCAACAGACCGAAGTTCAAAAACTCTATCTGCAAGCTGTCATTAAAAACCTCACCAGTGGCGTACTCACTCTCGATATGAATTTGCGAATTCGCACCACGAATGATGCCGCGCAAAAAATCCTCAATACCGATTTGGCCAGCCATATAGGGCAACGGATTGATGAGTGGGTTGAGCAAGAGCAAAATTCCCATTTGCATGAGCTGTTTGCACACATTACCCCAATGTTTAAACAAGGGGCGACACCTTGGAATTTGCAACAGGAGTTTTCTTGTAAGCAGGGTCAAAAAATTCTGATGATTCATGGTTCGACACTGCCGAGTATCGATAAGAAAATTGGCGGCTATGTCATCGTTATAGACGATGTGACCGAGATGGTTCAAGCACAATTAAATGCGGCTTGGAGTGATGTTGCACGCCGCTTAGCACATGAGATTAAAAACCCTTTAACGCCTATCCAACTTTCGGCAGAGCGTCTAAATTACAAACTCTACGCCAAACTTAATAGTGAAGATCAAGCATTGCTAGCACGGATGACCAATACCATTATTGAACAAGTTTCGACCATGCAAACGCTCGTGCAAGCATTCTCAGATTATGCGGATACGCCCGAAGTGCTTTTAGAAAAGACCGACATTAATCGTCTGATAAATGATACTGCAGAAATGTATCGTGCCCCTTCTGCTACCTGGAAAGTACAGACCTACTTGACAGAAGAGTGTCCCTTCGTATTAGCGGACAGCGCTCGCTTGCGACAGCTTCTGCATAACCTCATAAAGAATGCCATTGAAGCGACTGAGAACACAATAGTACCGCTTATTAAAATTACCACGCTCTGTCAAGATAGTGAAAATATCATACTCAGCATCTGTGATAATGGACCGGGAATACCAGAAGAGTCACAGAACTGGATTTTTGAGCCCTATGCCTCTGACAAACCTAAAGGTACGGGTCTAGGTCTGGCGATTGTGCGTAAGATTGTCGAAGAGCACCGTGGTGAAATTACGCTGAATTCTTCACCGGATAAAGGCACCTGTTTTATAATTACGTTACCGGCCATATCGAGTGAACATGAAGGAGCTAAATGAAAGCAGGTAAGCTATTAATTGTCGATGACGAAAAAGACATCCGAAATTTAATGGAAGAAATTTTTGTTGAAGAGGGCTATCTAGTTGAAACGGCCGCAAATGGTGTACAAGCCCAAAATGCCTGGCGTAAAACACTGCCGGACGTCATATTCCTAGATGTCTGGATGCCGGATATCGATGGTATTTCACTGCTGGGCGATATGCAAAAAGAGCATGTCTTAGATCATGCCAAGGTGATTATGATGTCTGGCCATGGCACCATTGAAACGGCCATAGAAGCCACCAAATTAGGGGCTTATGATTTTCTGGAAAAGCCGCTTTCGCTCGCCAAACTGATTGTCACCGCAGAACGCGCGCTCGAACACAATCGATTAAACCAAGAAAACCGCCAGCTCAAACAAAAACAACCTGAACAGTTTCTACCCGTGGGAAAAAGCAAAAGCATTATTCAGCTCAAAGAGACCATTGAGCGCCTGTCTAAGTTCACCATGCCGATTTTAATCAGTGGCGAACCCGGCTCAGGCAAACATCACATCGCTCGTGCTTTGCATAAGACCAGTAGTCGTAAAGAATATGCCCTTGTGGAGATCTCTGCGATTGACTTCAATCGTTTAACCGCTGAAGTTGCGCAAGACCCTCTAAAAAAACTATTACGAGAGGCGCACAATGGCACTCTGGTGATTGCGAACTTGGAACAACTCGCCGTCAATTCACAATATATTTTAGCCACTTTAATACAAAAACAGCTCTACCAACCCACGCCTGCCAGTGATACGATTGCAATGGATATCCGCTTAATCGCCCTGTCTAAAAATGGTTTAGAGCAAACGGTACAGGATGGAAACTTCAGAGAGGACCTTTACCAACGCCTAAAGGTGATGCCCATTCAACTACCGGCTTTACGCCAGCATACTGAAGATATTCCGGAGTTGGTGGACTATTTTGTCAACCACTTTGTCACTCAAGAGACGCTCGAATATCGTCACTTTAGCGTACCCGCACAGAATGTTTTGCGTCAATATGGTTGGCCAGGAAACTTAAAAGAGCTAAAAAACTTAATACAACGCATCCTAATCTTGGGTCGCGGCGAAGTGACCGACTCTGAAATTAAAAATGCCTTACAGAAAACGGATAGTACAGTGGAACAGAGCTCTACAGTGGATACCTCCCTGCTTTTAAAAGAGGTTAAAGATAGACTAGAAGGCGCTTATTTAAGCCAATTACTTCGAGAAACCGGCGGCAATGTCTCTGAAACCGCAAAACGCTCAGGCATTGATCGAACCAATCTCTACCGCAAATTAAAAACCTTAGGGATTGATCCAAAAAACCCAACATAATCTGTGGCCAAAACAGATAGAATATCCCAATCATTTCAGACAGTGTTTAATCCGTCTTTTAAGAGAAAGTTATAACTTATGAATATCGTCATTTTAGGTGCAGGTCAGGTCGGCTCTTCTCTTGCAGAGGTATTAGCCCATGAAAATCATGATGTCACCGTCGTCGATTTTGACAATCTACATTTGCAAAGACTCCAGGACCGTTTGGACATTCGCACCATCTGCGGTCATGCCTCACACCCTGACATTCTATCGCAAGCAGGCTTAGAGGATGCCGATATGCTGATTGCCGTGACCCAAAATGATGAAACCAATATCGTCGCGTGTCAGCTTGCCCATATTATGCACAAAACGGGCACTAAAATTGCCCGCGTTCGCAGTCGCTCTTATTTAGATCACCCTGAATTGTTTGATAAAAGTAATCCGGATGCAATTCCTATTGATGTTTTAATCAGTCCGGAAAGCTTAATAACCAACTACATATTACAGCTGATTGACTATCCCGGTTCACTCCAGGTTATCGATTTTGCGCAGGGCAAAGTTCGGATGGTTGCCATGCGTGCTTATGCCGGTGGTTTATTGGTGAATAACCAAATCCGTACGCTAAAAGAACACCTGCCTCAAGATGTCAAAACCCGCATTGTGGCCATCTACCGTGGTGGTGAGATTGTCATGCCAACGGGCGACGTGGTGATTCAAGCCGGCGATGAGGTCTTCTTTTTAGCAGAACCTAAACATATTTCTGCGATTGTCTCTGAACTGCGCCAGAAAAAAGAAAAACCTTCTCGTAATATCATGATTGCAGGCGGCGGCAATATCGGCTTTAGCTTAGCCCAGGCGCTAGAAGGCGACCATCAAGTAAAGTTAATTGATCACAATATAGAGCAAGCACGCCATATTGCCGAAGTATTGGATCGCACTATTATTATTCATGGTGATGTCTCAGATAAAGATCTGTTATTGGAAGAAAATATTGATGAGATTGACCTGTTTGTGGCGGTCACCAATAATGATGAAGCCAATATTATCTCAGGTATGCTCGCCAAAAAACTCGGTGTCAGACGTGTTATCGCCTTAGTCAATAATCAATCCTATGTGGAGTTGATTCAACTCAATAGTATTGATGTCGCTATCTCCGCCGACAGCATTACCACCAGTAATTTATTACCTCATATGCGTCAAGGCGACACAGTACAAGCCGCGACTTTACGCCGGGGCACTGCCGAGGCGATTGAAGTGATTGCCCATGGCAGCGAAAACAGTTCCGCCATTATCGGCCAGAAAATCGGTGAGAGTTCTTGGCCATCAGACATTACCATTGGCTGTATTATCCGCAATGATGAGGTCATTATTGCGCACAGTAATTTAGTGATAGAAGCTGAAGACCACGTTATTCTCTTTCTCACCAATCCGAAAAGCTCTGCCGAAATTTCTCAGTTATTTTCACCGGAAGTGAAACAAAAAAGCTGGTTTTAGCAATGCGCCTCTTCTCTCAATTAACAAGATGGCTTGCCATCCTCAACCAAGGTTACGCCGCCCACCATGCATTCTAAAATTATCTTAAAAGTCCTCGGATTATTATTGATGGTCTTCAGTTTAAGCCTGGTGCCACCAATTTTAATCGCCCTCTATTATCAAGATGGCGCCTTGATGGCCTTTACGAATGTATTAATTGGCCTATTAATATTGGGGCTACTGCTTTGGTATCCGGTACGTCGGCATAAACAAGATTTAAAAATTCGCGAAGGTTTCTTAATCGTCGTGATGTTTTGGACGGTTCTGGGCTTTGCAGGTGCTCTGCCTTTTTACATTGAAAAAGAAGTGCCGCTGAGCCTGACCGATGCCATCTTTGAGTCGTTTTCAGGCCTAACCACCACAGGGGCCACAGTTCTGTCTGGACTAGACGAGATGCCACACGCTATTCTTTGGTATCGTCAACAGTTGCAGTGGATGGGCGGTATGGGGATTATCGTCTTAGCCGTTGCCATTTTACCCATGCTAGGAATTGGGGGAATGCAGTTGTACCGCGCAGAAATGCCTGGTCCCATTAAAGATGTCAAAATTGCACCACGTATTTCAGAAACGGCTAAAGCCCTGTGGTATATCTATGTTGGCCTAACCCTCTCATGTGCCCTCGGTTACTGGCTTGCAGGGATGAACTGGTTTGATGCTTTTAGCCACAGTTTCTCGACGGTCGCCATAGGCGGCTTCTCCACCCACGATACCAGCATTGGCTACTTTGACAGTATCGCCGTTGAAGCCGTTGCGATTTTCTTTATGTTTGCATCTGGCATTAACTTCGCACTGCACTTTACTGCCTTTAGAAACGCTCATACTGGCGCCTATTTTCGTGACCCTGAATTTAAAGCCTACTTCAGCTTACTGGTGCTGGGTGTCTTAATTGCCACCAGCTACCTCTATCTTCAACAGGTCTATCCCACCTTTGAAGAGGCTCTGCGTTATGGCCTATTTCAAACCGTCTCAATCGCCACCACCACCGGTTATGCTAATGCCGACTTTGCCGCCTGGCCAGCTTTTCTGCCGATTATGCTTATTTTGATGAGTTTTATCGGTGGCAGTGCTGGCTCGACCGCAGGGGGGATGAAAATGATTCGCTTTGTACTGCTTTTTAAACAAGGCCTGCGTGAGATTAGAAGCTTATTACACCCCAATGCCATTATGCCTGTTAAACTCAAAGGCAAAGTGATTCCCGACAAAGTCATGACCGCCGTCTGGGGCTTTTTCTCGGTTTATGTATTTACCTTCGGTATTTTAATGTTAGCCATTATGGCGTTGGGGGTTGACCAAGTCACCGCATTCTCAGCCATGGCCGCTATGATCAATAATCTAGGGCCTGGTTTGGGTGAAGTCTCAGCGAACTATCACTCGATGAGTGATCCTGTTAAATGGATTCTGACCTTTGCGATGCTATTAGGTCGACTTGAAATCTTTACTTTATTAGTCTTATTCACCGCCGCCTTCTGGCGTAAATAATAGTTTCGAGGGGGGACTTAACATTGTCGACAAGTAATGCCACGGCCGATAAATGGGATGCCAAATATCAATCCGCCACGCTGCAAACGCCTGCCAACCCCTGCCATGTACTCAAGCAACACAGTCGTTTACTGCCCTTTCGCGGACAAGCGCTTGAACTGGCGTCTGGTTTAGGAGGCAATGCCCGTTTTCTAGCTTTATGTGGTTTAAAAACCCAGGCTTGGGATATCTCCGATAACGCCTTAACCATTTTAAATAACTGGGCGAGCCTCAATCACTTACCCATCAAGCCGCTGATTACTGATTTGGAGCAGATGATTCTACCCTTCCAGCAATTTGATGTCATTGTGGTCAGCCGTTACTTAGACAGAAAATTGTTTCCAGCCATACAGGATGCGCTAAAACCCGGTGGCGTACTCTACTACCAGACGTTTTTGGCCCCTGTACAAGAGAATGCGCCACAAAATCCGGACTTTTATATTCACTCCACAGAATTTAACCAGGCCTGGTCAAAACTCACCACCGAAGTCTATGGCGAAGGGTGGTTAGCCTGTGAAAACAGCTCTAACCTCAACCACAACTCGTCCGGCGAAAAAGCCCAAAAAAACCGATATGCCTGGTATGTTGGTCGCAAAAAAGCGTGATTAAATCGCTCAATTTTACCCCCATTACCCAGGGGTTTATTTTAGCCATTTTCGGCACGGCTCTCTTCTCTTTGAAATCCATTTTTATCAAACTGGCCTATGCCCAAGGCTTAAATTCAGACAGCGTGTTAATGATACGCATGGCGATTGCCCTGCCGATTTACCTGTTGGTGTTATTCTGGTTAATCCGTGCAAAACCCCAGCCTGAAGGCCTCCGCTCTAAACTTCTAAAAATCACATTTTTAGGGTTTATCGGTTACTATCTTGCTTCTTACTTAGACCTAAAAGGTCTCGAGATGATTTCAGCCCAACTCGAACGCCTTACGCTGTTTACCTATCCGATTATGGTCGCGATTTTAGGCGCGCTATTTTTCAAAACCCCCATCACTCGCAAAATCTTACTGGCGCTGCTTATTACCTATGGCGGGCTATTAATGGTATTTATCAAAGAAACCGAACTGGGTGGTCAACAAGTGCCGCTAGGCACACTATTGGTTTTTTTAGCCGCCCTAAGTTTTTCGTTTTATGTCTTATTTAGCAAAAAGGTGATTCATGAGGTGGGCAGTGTCTGGTTCACCAGTTTGGCCATGGCCATCTCCAGTGTATTTGTATTGCTGCACTTTGGGCTATTCAGTGATTTTTCAAACCTAAGCATTACCCCAATGGCGTGGCTCTGGCTGATACTTCTTGCCATTGTCAGTACCGTAATTCCTAGCTTTATGATTAGTGAGGCCATCGCCAAAATTGGCCCGGCACAAACGGGGATCGTCGGTATTTTGGGCCCGATTGTCACTATGGGATTGGCGATTACGATTCTCAATGAGCCTTTTACTCTCTGGCATGCTTTGGGTATGGTGTTGGTGATTGGAGGTGTGGCACTGTTGACGATTAGACCTAAACCTGTGGTTTAAATGTAATGGGAACAGTGCTCAGGCCTGGACAGATGCATTTATTATTTATGCTTGCTCTGCCCCAACCACTTCTCTCTTGAAAATCTCAAGCACCCATTGTTTAAGCGTGGTTTAAGTGCGATTACTTCTACTTGAACGGCTCGGCTTCCATCTCAAGAAAGATACGATAAGCATTCCCACGGTTACTCCCCTCAAACGCTGGCATATCTTTGTAAGCCGACCAGTCAGTCGCATTGTAGGCTTCTTCAAAAGGCACAAAATTTTGGGCGGCATCGCCCATCGCATCACGCACAAAGTTGATGTAGTCACGAGTTGTGGTGATCGCTTCTTCTACACTTTCCGAAGGCGTTCCATGACCAGGAATAACAAAACGCGGCGGCGGATTCAGCTCGGCCAGATACCCAAGCCCCCGAAGCCAGCGCTTGGTATCTGTCTGTGGACTGTCCATAAACGGCACGCGGCCTTTATAGATTACATCGCCACCAAACAGCACGCCGTAATTTTTCACCAGCATAATACTGTCTGCCGGCGCATGTGCTGGCCCCAGGTGTTTCAACATAAAGCTCACACCGCCAACCTCAAAGGTCATTTCATCTTCGAAGGTATTACTCGGTGATACGATGTGGGTATTTTCATCCACCCATGGGAAAAGTGCTTCACGCCGCTGTGCAAGACGTCGCGCAGCGTCTTCGCCCTGGGTGGCAGACGACCCGCCGACATAACCAAGTGCGAGCACTTGGGCCCACACTGGCGGATTACCTGCATGCTCTTCAAAAGCCTGTAGCCCATAAATATGATCTGCATGATAGTGGCTAATAACAACCCGTTCGATGGGTTGGTCGGTAACCTCGCGAATACGTTGTAACAGACGATAACCCAGCGCCGGTGTACCCAGCGCATCAAACACCACAACGCCCGCATCGGTAACCACGAACCCTGCATTAGAAGTATGCCCCTCGTTCTCTGCATCCGGCACACCAGAAAAACCAAGCACATAATAAATAGGCGCATCTTTTACTTTGAACAACTTCATCTCAAGTTTAGATTCGGCATAAGGCGTAGCAACCTCGGCAATAGATGCATCAGCATCAGCAGCAACATCGCCAGCAGATGCGTCAACCTCGGAAGAGTTGTTGCAAGCCGATACAGTCAGTAACAATACAAAAATAAAAAAATCTCTCAGGCGCATGTTTTTCTCTCCATAGATTCAAAAGAAATAGTAATAAAAAACGGGAGTAAGTTTGCCTATGTAGACAGAGACAACCTCTCTGAATAGTTCTCAAATTGCCTGCATATTTCAAAATTAGGGACACTAACTGTCGACATGATAGAGATCATAACTTCTATTGAATGCGAGGGAAAGCAATAAGTGTTTAAGCGGAGCAGTTAAGATAAAATAATTAGTGTAATTTAAACTGAATTTCACCAATAACACACCTTATCACAACTCGCTACCACATAAAATCATTGAGGCAAGCCCGAAGACTAAGTGTTGGTAATCGGCCTAGCAGATTAAGATTTATAAATATCCATCCCGCCTGGTGGCGGCTTACGATAGCGTTTATAAGACCAAAGATACTGTTCTGGTGCCAGTGCAATACAAGCCTCTACCCCGGCATTTAAAGCGGTGGTAGCAAGCAACTCGTCGCTACTCGATATGTCGGGATGCGCAGGCAAAAAGTGCAATCGATAGCCTTCAGCATTGGGCAGACGCTCCATCACCATAAACAACACGGCACAATCGGTTTTTTGAATCAGTTTACTCACTAAGGTCATAGTTCGCGCAGGCCGTCCAAAAAGTGGGGCATAAACACCCCCCGATGCGCCTGGATCTTGGTCGGGCAAAATTCCGGTCACCTCACTGTTTTTGAGGGCTTTAATTAGGGTTCGCACCCCTCGTAAATCGGTCGGCACCAATTTAGCGCCAAACCGTGCACGAGCCTGCTTCATAAAGGCATCAATGGATGAAACATTCGGCGGTCGATAGAGAAAAGTAGAAGGATAGTGGCTCGATAGATAGACAGCGTTTAGCTCCCAACTCCCCAAATGAGGTCCGAGAAAAATCACCCCTTTTTGACTGCTGATCGCCTTATCTAATAACGCTTGGCCTTTGACCTCTTTAATCAAAGGCAAAATCTGTTGATCGCTCCAACACCATAGCGGACCCAGTTCGGTAATGGCTTTACCTAATTCCAATAAGCTTTTACGCAGCAAAACCTGTTGCTCTGTCACACTTAATGCTGGATAAACCACTTGGATATTTTTAAGGGCAATACGCTTCTGGCTGTTCGGTAACCAAATAAGTAACCGACCAATACCGCGCCCTAGCCTTTGATTCCAAGCCAAAGAGAGCCACGAAAATGCAATCACTAAGCCTTTAAGCAACCACCCTAACCAGGCCTGGTCATTGACCGTGGGTTTTTTAGGCGGTTTTCGCGCGGCTTTTTTATTGGGCGCTGGCGACTTTAAATCACTCACTCCCCCTCCTCGTCTAAATCAGAGTGTCGTAAAACCGCTTGCCCCTGGTGATTATCATCTGCAATCAGCGGTTGCATGGCATGCCATAGATTGGCGTAGAGATGCGGATTGGTTTTTTCTTGTTCTAATAGCATCTGCTTGGTCTGTTCACGCGCTTGCGGTTTGGCATAACAAGCCGGGCAATTGTCCTCAATGACCGGTAAACCCGCTTGGGTCGCAAAGTCGCGGGTTTGAAATTCACGAACACGGACTAACGGACGGATAATACGTACATCTTTATCGTCGTTTAAATAATGGGCTTTCATGGTGCGTAACTGACCGGCATTAAACGCACTCATAATAAAGCTTTCTGCTAAATCATCTAAATGTTGGGCTAAGGCCAAGACATTATAGCCTTCGCGACGACAGGTGGCATATAAAATACCACGTTTTTGACGGGCGCAAAAACTGCAAAAGGAGTTGCCTTTCATGCGTTCTTCTGCCAGTTTGACAATGTCTTCTGATTCATAAAAATAGGGCACATCCAATGAGGCACACCAGGCTTTTAGCGGGGAGGGATCAAAGCCTGGAATTTCAGGATCAATGGTGCAGGCGGCAATCTCAAAATGAATCGGAGCATGGCGTTGTATGTGCTTCAAAATAATGAGCAATGCCATCGAGTCCTTTCCACCAGACAAACCCAATAAAACCCGATCGCCTTCACGCAACATTTGATACTGCGCCATAGCTTTGCCGACCAATTTCATAATGGACTTAGGCGGTGTAATCCAATCCTTGGTGCGCTCTTTTTTCGAAAGTTTGCTTGAAAGAGATTTAGATTTAACATCAGACTTAATATCAGTAATTGACTCAATAATCGCTTTAGCCTTGGGTACGGTTTTAGGTTCTGTTTTTGATTCGGTCATGGTCGCAGTCACTTGCTCGTGGTTTAGTTTATTAGCGACTATTTTACACAATCCGCTACAATAACGGCTTGATTAAACACCTTTCAATCCGAGCCTGACATTATGCACCTAATATCCTTTTTTACAGCAGTGACACGCTCTAAGAATTTATTACTCTATAGTCTTTTATTGGCAGTTATATTCAATGGCAGTCCCGCCGCTGCAAACACAGTCGCGTCCCCACAAAGCGACCAGGCCTGGTCATTTTCCAAAGCGTTAAGCATTGATCCTATGAATATCAGTGGCATTGTCGTCACAGCCGATTTTATGGTTCTAGCGACGGATGAAGGCCATCAAATACAACTGTTTCGGCCGCTCAATACAAAACCTGGCCAGCAATCGTGGCAACCCGCGCAACTGATCTCCTTAGACAGTTCGCCTGCCGCTTTAAGCACCGAACTCGATATTGAAGGCCTGGCTTGGCACGCGCCCTATCTCTATGCGATCGGTTCACACAGTATCAAACGCGCTAAACTCAAAGGCAAAAAATCTGCAAAACAAAATTTAAAACGCTTGCACACAGTGATTAGAGAGCCCGCCAGACAGCAGTTATTTCGCATTGAGTTGGATGGGGACTATAAAGCGGTGGCCGTTGAAAGCCTCTCTTTAGCAGAAGAGTTAGAGAATCATCCAATTTTAGGTTTATTTGCAGCCATTCCAAGCAAAGAAAACGGGGTCGATATTGAAGGCTTGGCGATAGATGCGAAAGGCCGGCTATTAGTCGGCTTTAGAGGACCAGTCTTGCATGGCAATATCGCCACTGTTTTACGTGTAAAATTGCATAAGAATAAGTTTAAAATCAAATCGGTGAAAAGCCTTTATTTGCCACTTTCTGGCCGTGGCATTAGGGGCATAAGTGAAATGGGGAGTGACTTTTTACTGCTAACGGGTGCGGTGGGCGACCAGGCGTTAGGCTACCAACTCTATCATTGGGAGGGTAAAGATCTCCTGCCTAGTCACTCTGTTGCTAAAACGACCATGCGTCATCTCTGTGAGCTCCCACCAAGCGCGGGTAAACCTGAAGGCATTCAGTTTTTGCAAAAAACCGTCAAAACGATAGAATTTGTTATTGTGCAAGATGGTCTCAAAAATGGAGAGCCGAGCGTGTTTAGCTGTCCACTCTAGGCCTTTTTACGCCTTTTTATTAAGCAGCTCTCTAATCGATTTCTGCCAGGAGAGTGAGAGTGCCGGATGCTTAACCACCGCTTGTAAGATGTGCCACTCTTTATCGCTTTGATGGAATTGTTTGGCTAAAAATAGCTTTTGAATCGATATTTTATAAGGCGTTTTTAGTGCATTCTCTTCATTGTCATCTCGTGTTAGCCAGGCAACAGATTGACCTTGTTGCAAGAGACCACCTGCCAAGACTCGACAGTAAAAACCGACTCGACCACTTTCACTATAGGTTTTTAAAAACGCCGCTGAAGTCCATTGCGATCCAGCGCTGGCATGTTGACCTAGCTTCCAACAAGGTGAGCGCGGTTGAGTGACTTCTAATAAAACAGTACCAATTTGTAGACGATCGCCTAAAGCAACTTCGGAATCCTCTAAGCCTGAAAGCGTTAAATTTTCACCTAGAAAACCAAACGGCTGGTCAATATCAAAGTGCGCATAGTTTTG
>JBNJEY010000002.1:0-43311 GCA_051746325.1 Pseudomonadota bacterium | reverse complement strand
CGCTAATCTTGAATCAACTACTTTCGTGTCAGGCGTATTACAAAATGGACAATGCATGAATATAACTCCGTTGTTATTGAATCATTTTATACGTTAAATGCAGCAAAGAACCTCTACCTCAAACCATCTATCACTCATTGAAATCGGCTCAGGTAAATGCATTATAGCAAATCATTTAAAACGTCAATTTTAGAAGAATTCTCTTATAAATTAGCGAATTTTAAATACTAAAAAACCACCAGGCCTGGTGGTTTTTTATGCATGTATAAAATAATTATATCACGCAAGAAGGTAACTGACTATTTAGCTCAGTGGTTCGACCTTATCGATAGACGGGTTTCGCTTCACATAAAGCAGAAACTTTTGCACGAACATCTGCAATAACTGTTTCATCCCAAGAAGTTGTTGCTTGATCACAAGCATCAATAACATCACACATCCAAGTTGCCAAGTTCTCGCAATCTGCCACATTAAAACCACGTGATGTTGCCGCAGGTGTGCCTACACGAATACCACTGGTGACAAATGGAGACATTGGGTCATTTGGCACTGAGTTTTTATTGACGGTAATATGCGCTGAATCTAAAGCCGCATCAACTAACTTACCTGTTAGACCTTTTTCAATGAGGCTAACCAGGAATAGATGATTTTCTGTACCACCAGAAACCACATCGCAACCACGAGACACAAAGACTGCTGCCATCGCCTTAGCGTTGCTAATGACCTCTTTACAATAGGTTGTCCACGAAGGCTCTAAACACTCTTTAAACGCGACCGCTTTTGCCGCAATTACATGAACCAGAGGCCCGCCTTGCCCACCAGGGAAAATAGCTGAGTTCAATTTCTTTTCTAAAGCAGGGTCTGACTTACATAAGATTAAACCACCACGCGGACCGCGTAATGTTTTGTGTGTGGTTGTCGTCACAACGTGAGCATGCGGTATTGGGTTGGGATATTGTCCACCGGCAATTAAACCTGCAACGTGCGCCATATCGACAAATAGGTAGGCGCCAACAGAATCCGCAATTTCACGGAACTTAGCCCAATCAATGACTTGTGAGTAGGCAGAGAAACCTGCAATAATCATCTTCGGCTTATGCTCATCTGCCAACGCTTGAACCTCAGCATAATCAATTTTACCTGTGATAGGATCAATTCCGTAATGAACGGCGTTATAGAGTTTTCCAGAGAAACTAACGTGAGAACCGTGGGTTAAGTGACCACCATGTGCAAGACTCATTCCAAGAACCGTATCACCGGCATTGAGTAACGCCAAGTAAACGGCCGCATTTGCTTGAGAACCTGAGTGTGGTTGTACATTTGCATAATCGGCACCAAACAACTCTTTAGCACGGTCAATCGCGGCTTGCTCAACAACATCTGCAAACTCACAGCCCCCGTAATAGCGCTTACCAGGATACCCTTCAGCATACTTATTCGTGAAATAAGAACCTTGCGCTTCCATTACACGGGGGCTTGTGTAGTTTTCAGAAGCAATTAACTCAATGTGAGATTCTTGACGTTTCTCTTCGTTCTTAATGGCATCAGCAATCAAATCATCATAGCCGGCAATTGTCATATCTTTAGTGAACATTATTACGGTTCTCCGTCTCAAAATTAAGTAAATAAGTAAAGTTAAAGTCCAGAATTCTACCCCGCTTTCGCACTAAAAACCAATTATTTCCACTTAAATTAAAAACAACTCACATTAAGAACTCAATCAAGCTAGTTTCCTCATTCACTGTTAGTGCTTTTTTTGGTAAAGTGTCATAACATTATTATCTAGTTTATTTATAGGAAATCGTTACATGGCCCAATTTGTTTACACAATGAACCGCGTAGGTAAGGTTGTTCCACCCAACCGCCACATTTTAAAAGACATTTCACTCTCCTTTTTTCCGGGTGCCAAAATTGGTGTCTTAGGCCCAAATGGTTCTGGTAAGTCCACTTTGCTTAAAATTATGGCGGGGATTGATAAGGACTTTGTCGGCGAAGCTCGTGCACAGCCGGGCATCAAAATTGGTTATCTTTCGCAAGAACCGCAGCTGGATGAAACAAAAGATGTTCGTGGCAATGTTGAGGAAGCAGTTTATGAGATTAAAAATGCCCTCGCTGAATTAGATGGCATCTATGCCGCCTATGCTGAACCGGATGCAGATTTTGATGCTTTAGCTAAAAAGCAGGCCGAAATTGAAGATATCGTCCAGGCCAAAGATGGCCACAATATCGACCGCACCTTAGACATTGCGGCCGATGCACTGCGCCTGCCGCCATGGGATGCTGATGTTAGCACGCTCTCAGGGGGTGAACGTCGCCGAGTTGCTCTTTG
Organism: Pseudomonadota bacterium; assembly: GCA_051746325.1. Lineage (GTDB taxonomy): Bacteria > Pseudomonadota > Gammaproteobacteria > Thiomicrospirales > Thiomicrospiraceae > Thiomicrorhabdus. The sequence continues at coordinate 40,982 of JBNJEY010000002.1, read as the reverse complement.
TAAACTTCTCCTCGAAAAACCGGACATGCTCTTACTAGATGAGCCGACCAATCATTTAGATGCCGAATCTATCTCATGGTTGGAACGTTTTTTATTAGACTTTACTGGAACGGTTGTCGCCATCACCCATGACCGCTATTTCTTAGATAATGCGGCACAATGGATTTTAGAATTGGATCGCGGCGAAGGTATCCCTTATGAAGGAAATTACTCTTCTTGGCTAGAGCAGAAAGAAAAACGCTTAGAGAAAGAAGGTAAGGCCGAAGCGGCTCGCATGAAAACCATTAAAAGCGAGCTAGAATGGGTACGCTCCAATGCGAAAGGACGTCACGCTAAATCTAAAGCCCGTATTACACGTTTTGAAGAGTTGAGTAGCCAAGAGCACCAAAAACGCAGTGAAACCAATGAAATTTTCATTCCCGTTGCCACTCGCTTAGGTGAAAAAGTCATTGAGGTCAACCATCTCTCTAAGGCCTTTGGTGATCGCCTCTTAATAGATGATCTCACCTTTAGATTGCCACAAGGTGGCATAGTGGGGATTATCGGTCCCAATGGTGCTGGTAAATCCACGCTCTTTAAAATGCTGACAGGCCAAGAACAACCTACATCAGGCACCATCGAATTTGGCGAAACGGTACAACTCTCCTATGTCGATCAAAGCCGAGATACACTCAACGATAATAATTCAGTATGGCAAGAGATCTCTGGCGGTGACGAAAACTTTATGGTCGGCAGTACTGAAGTCAATTCTCGAGCTTATTGTGCTCGTTTTAACTTTAAAGGCGCGGATCAACAGAAAAAAATCGGCACTCTATCGGGTGGAGAACGCAACCGTGTTCATTTAGCGAAAACCTTAAGAACCGGTGGTAACCTTTTACTATTAGATGAGCCGACCAATGATTTAGACATTGAAACCCTACGCGCATTAGAAGAAGCCCTGTTGGAATTTGCAGGTTGTGCTGTAGTCATCTCCCACGACCGTTGGTTCTTAGATAGAATTGCGACGCACATGCTCGCTTTTGAAGGTGATTCACATGTGGAGTGGTTTGAAGGTAATTTCTCTGACTATGAAGCCGATTATAAAAAACGTAAAGGGGCGGATGCAAATCAACCTCATAGAATTAAATATAAGCCGATTTCGAAGGACTAAAGATGACTGAATCCAATACGACTTTATCGCATTTAGAAGCCATTGCCAACGCCATGCCCGACCCAATATTTGTAATGGGACAAGATGGCACCTATCTTGACATTATCGGCGGACAAGAACGTAGTTTGTATGCCGATGGTTCAGGTTTAATTGGCAAAACCTACCATGACGTTTTGCCCGAAGGCATGGCAAATCGTTTTTTGAAAGTGGTACAAAGATCCATCGCTTCAAACCATCTACAAGAGATTGAGTATCAATTGGCTAACAGTGACGTCGATGGTGTCACTGAGGGTCCAATGGGCGGCCAGTGGTATGAAGCGCGTGTCTACCCTGTTAAAGCTGGCACCTATAACCAACCTGCAGTCATTTGGCTGGCTATCAATATCAGTAGCCGCAAACATATGGAAGAGCAGATTGAACACCTCTCCTCTACAGATCCATTAACGCACCTTTATAACCGCGACTTCTTTCTAGGGTTAGTCGATGAAGAACTCAATAAAGCTCGTTTAAACAACCAAGCACTCTCAATGATTAAAATTAATTTAGACTGCTTTAAACGTATCACCGATGCTTATGGACATGAAGCGGGCGATAAAGCGATTCTAACGGCAGCACATTCCATAACTAAGGTCATCGGCGAACTTGGTTATGTAGGCCGATTGAGCTGTGACCAGTTTATGATTGTTCTACCAGAGGTAAAGGCGGTCGACGCTTTCCGTATCGCCAAACTGGCTCAAGAAACCATCCGCTCACAAACCATTAAACTGGAAGATGATGTTACCACCTGCTTGACTAGCCACGCTGGCATAACTGAATTACGTGATTCAACTGAAGACAGTCAGAGTTTATTTATGCGAGCCAATGAAGCCATTAAAGCGCTTGAAGGCACAAGAGAAACCGCGCGTATATTGTAAAACCACCCATAATATGACAAATAACTCTCAAGGATTGAATATGACAATGACTCTAAAACGTTTTGCTAAAACACTCTGCCTAACAGCACTTTGCTGGCTTCCCTTAAATACAATCGCAGCCGACAGTGGTGCTAAAGTGGTTTATCATGTTGATTTTAAGGACGCTACTCGTTATTCGGCCACCTTAACCTCAATCAACAATATCATAAACTTCTATGAATCCGAACTCATGGAATCTGAGGTGCACTTGGTGTTTGTCGGTTACGGATTACGCTTTACCACTAATGATGAACTGAAGGGCACTGCGTACGCGCACGATGCCCAGTTGTTAAGCCGTCGCGACGAACTTAAAGGCCGCTTACAGTCTTTAATTGACGTACGTGGCGTGCAAGTGCATTTGTGTGATAAAACACGTGACGAAGTCGGCTTAGCGCAATCTAAAGTCTATAAAGGCATCCAGTTCGTCCCATCGGGTGTAGCCAAGATTGCAATTCTTCAGAGTGAAGGCTTTGCTTATCTAAAGGTTCAGTAATCAATTTTAAAAACACGCCCCCCCCAAAAACCACCAGGCCTGGTGGTTTTACTAGAAAACAACTATTCTGACAATTAATTATAATTACCACCAAAGAACCTAACCCTTAAATTCATTGACCGACCCGATGCAATGAATCACTCTATTCATCTATATTAAATTTAAAAAACCCGGGTTTTAAATCTGTAATAGACATTTAAGTTCCTATCCCAGAACCAATTAAAATTCCCTCTCTATTAAGTAAGCATTCTTAACCTTGATAAGCCAAAAGAGCACCTGCTCAATTGATTGGCAAACTCTAAACCCATTTATTGCAACGCCACAACTCGCTTATACAAGATTTGCACAATCACTTTCAAGGCGGATTTTGCTGCGTGCGAAAAGAACAAGGTCTACCATACCTGGTCGCAATAAAACTAAGGCTGATGACCCAAATGACAATACCTATCAAGCTAGCAACACTTTCTGTCAAGCATAAAAAAACCCGGCATAAGCCGGGTTCTTATAAAAGGTTAGAACTGACTCAAGATTAAGCCATTTCACCTGGGTATGCTTCGATACCTGGGTTGTTTTTAACACCTTTAAGCTTAGGATGGTTAACCTTCTTAAGCTTCATGTCGTTCTTGTTACGACGTAGGTAATCAGCTGCTACATCCCACATAAGACGACCATCACCAACCGCTTCAACCTGTGCCCAACCAGCAACAGAGTACGTTTTATTGGCATCTAGTGGCGTACCATCGTCAAGACGCATATCTGAAATACGGCTACCAAGCTTGCCATTCGGCTCACAAGTGTAGTCCATACCACCCAGACGAACCATATCACCACCAGACTGTAGGTATGGATCTTTTTGGAATAGGTTCTCACAAATACCTTCTAGGATATCTTTCATTTGAGCCCCCGTAATTTCGGACTTATATGTTTCACCATAGGTCATAGAGGTTTCATCCATAACGCGTTCCATAGTGATCATTTCACCCTCTAGAACTGAAGTACCCCAACGAACACCGGCAGACATAGCGATTTGAGAATCATGTTCTTCACGTAAAGAGTTTACGATGATTTGATCCCATGTTCCCATGAAGTTACCGCGACGGTAAAGCGTATCCTCTGCGACCGCTAGTTCTTCACCCATAATCTCGCCATAAGTTTTACCTAGACGCTCTTTATTGTAAGCGCGTGAAGGATCACGAGACTCAACAATATTAGTGTCATACTCCTTAGTGTATAAGTGCTTGATATAGCTATCCATCTCAGCATCCGCCGCTAACACATTTGAGAATACTGGTAATAGACTGTAGTTAACGCCTCTTAGCTTACCATTATGGATATCTAAATCCATAACACCCACAAACTTACCGTTAGAACCTGCGTTCGTAACGTGACAAACACCGCCCGCTGGTGTTTTAACTGGAGTCGTTACAGCAACACCATCATGGGTATGACCACCGAAGATAGCATCGATACCACTGACACGAGATGCCATTTTAAGATCAACATCCATACCATTATGAGAGAGCATGACGATAGCAACCACCTTCTCTTCTGCACGGATTTTATCAACTGTTTCTTGCAGTGCACCTTCGCGCAAACCAAATGACCAATCAGGGAAGTTAGACTGTGGGTTAGCATTCGCTGTACGCGGGAAGGCTTGACCAACAATCGCAATACGCTCACCATTAATGATTTTAATAGTGTATGGCTTAAACGCACGCGCTTCACCTTCATCATAAAGACCAATATCATTGTTGCGAGCAACTAAGTCACGGTAATCGTCACCAAATAAAGAATCTTCTTTAACGCGAACGTTTTGCGCAAGGAACTCGCCTTTAAACGCATTCAAATTCTTAAGAACTTCAGCTTCTTTATAGGTAAATTCCCAGTGTCCCGTCATAACATCAACACCTAAAATATTAGACGCTTCAACCATGTCCATACCACGGGTAAATAATGCTGTACCAGAACCGTGCCATAAATCACCACCATCCATAGTCAAGGTATTGTCCTGTCCACCGGCTTGCTCACGCAACTTGTCTAGTAATGTTTTAACGTGTGCAAAACCACCGACCTTACCATACTGCTCTGCAGCGTCTGTAAAGTTTAGATAAGTGAATGCATGCGCCAATGGCGTGTTTTCTTCAACACCTATTTTTTTCAATAACTTGGTACCAACAACGTGCGGTAATTGACCATAAGCGGGACCTATTCCTAGGTTTACGTTTGGCTCTCGGAAATAGACAGGGTTTAACTGTGCGTGTGTATCTGTAATGTGAATTAAACGCACCTTGCCCTGCATTGGTTTGTTATAGATATCAGCAGAGGCTTTTGCAGCAGCGGCTTTATCAGCACCACCAGACATTGCACTCGCAGTACCAGGTAACATACCTGCAGCGGCGGCCATTGACATTACGTGAAGAAATTCGCGACGATTTAAAGACATTAGGTCTCTCCGTTGTTGTTAAAAAAATGGCCTACAAAAACGATAGGCTTTTAAAAATTTGTATTAATTTAATAGCTAAACAGATCAAAGTCAAATAAAGAAAATTTGTCTATTATTAGTATTTGCTTATAACCACGCGCACGCTTGGTCATAAGGTACACACTTTTGATCTATCCAACCCATTTACGAGCATTTCTAAAGAGGCGCATCCACGGAGCATCCTCTTGCCACTCATCAGGGTGCCATGAATTTTGGACCGTTCTAAAAACACGCTCAGGATGTGGCATCATAATAGTCACTCGACCATCCGTGGTCGTTAAGCCTGTCATACCACTCTCAGATCCGTTTGGATTAAATGGGTAGTTTTCAGTTGGACGACCTGTAGAATCGACAAAATTCAGTCCCACTAAGCCGGCAACATCAGCCGCAGAACCTGTTCCAAAGTCCATTCGCCCTTCGCCATGAGAAACGGCGACAGGAATTCGCGTACCTTCCATGCCTGCTAGTAAAATAGAAGGTGATTTTTGAATCTCAACTTGTGAGAAACGCGCTTCAAACTGTTCTGATTCATTACGTACAAACGCAGGCCAGCTTTGGGCACCAGGGATAATTTCTTTTAAATTGGAGAGCATTTGGCAACCGTTACAGACCCCTAGAGAGAAAGTGTCTTCGCGGTTGAAGAATTTTTCGAACTCCGAACGTGCCGTCTCGTTAAAGAGAATTGAGTTCGCCCACCCTCGTCCGGCTCCAAGAACATCACCGTAAGAGAAACCACCACAAGCGACAAGACCTTTGAAATCTGCGAAAGAGACATCACCAGAAAGAACATCTGTCATGTGGACATCAATCGCATCAAAACCAGCTCGATCAAATGCAGCCGCCATCTCTAGCTGACCATTGACACCTTGCTCACGTAAGATAGCCACTTTTGGCTTCTGCTTGCTAGAGAATACAGCGGTAATGTCATCATCAATATCAAAAGTGACAAATGGTTCAATCTGAGTATATTCATCATTCTGTATTGAATCGAACTCTTGTTGAGCGCAGTTTTCATTATCGCGTAAGGCCTGCATACGGTAAGAGGTTTCAGCCCACCACGACTGTAGAAACTTACGCTCTTTATACAATAAGGTATTACCGTGTGCTGTGATATTGATTTGACCATCCGTCAATGGAGAACCGATCCAATGTGATAGAGCCGACAGCCCGTGCTCGGCTAATAAAGCTTCGACTGTAACCTTGTCTTCCGCTTTAATCTGAATGACCACTCCAATCTCTTCTGCACATAATGCAGCAATCGGCTCGACACCCAATTTAGAGACATCTACGTTTAAACCACAATGTCCGGCAAATGCCATCTCAAGCAAGGTGACTAATAGTCCCCCATCGGCTCTATCATGATAAGCCAACATTAAATCGTCCGCCATCATCGCCTGAGTCGCATTAAATAGATTCAATAAATCATCAGCACTCTCCAAATCAGCAGAAACATCTCCAATTTGATTATAGACTTGCGCAAGACAACTGCCCCCTACACGGTTTAAGCCATGGCCTAAATCAATCATTAACAGTTCAGTTTCGCCCAAATCGGTTCTTAACTGTGGTGTCACTGTTTTACGGACATCCTCGACAGGTGCAAACGTCGTAATATTGACCGACAGAGGAGAGATTACGGCTTTTGATACACCCTCATCTTCCCAAACGGTCTTCATGGACATTGAATCTTTGCCGACAGGAACGGCGATACCAAGCTTGGGACACAACTCCAACCCAACGGTTTCAACCGCATCATACATGGCAGAATCTTCACCCGGATGACCTGCTGCGGCCATCCAGTTAGCGGAGATTTTAATATCACTCATTTTCGCAATCTTGGCACAACCAATATTGGTAATCGCTTCCGCGATAGAGAGACGCGCTGAAGCTTTGGGATTAATCAAGGCAACAGGAGGACGCTCGCCGGAAGCCATGGCTTCACCCGTATAGCCTTGATAGTCAGAACAGGTAATGCCCGCATTAGCAACAGGAACCTGCCAAGGACCGACCATTTGATCACGTGTTACCATGCCGGTAATAGAGCGGTCGCCAATGGTAATTAAGAAGTTTTTACTGGCAATGGTCGGTAACTTTAATAAACGCTCGGTGACTTCTTCAAAGTCTAGCACAGCCGTTTCAAAACCCGCCTGAGGGATATTGCGCGCTTCTGCCGTACGGTGCATCTTAGGGGGTTTGCCCAGTAAAATATTCAATGGCATATTGACGGGATTATTATCAAATACTGTATCGTTAACCACTAATTCTTGCGCTTTAGTCGCTTCACCGACTATCGCGTACAAACAGCGTTCACGCTTACAAATCGCTTCAAACTGTTCAAGTTTATCCGCAAAAATGGCAATCACGTAACGCTCTTGTGATTCATTACACCAGATTTCCATAGGGGTCATACCCGGCTCATCATTTGGAACAGAGCGTAGATCAAAAATCGCACCTTTTCCGGCATCATTAACCAATTCAGGAAATGCATTAGATAAGCCTCCAGCACCGACATCATGAATCGATGCGATAGGCGTATCCATTCCTAAATAAGTACAACGATCAATCACCTCTTGCGCACGACGTTCCATTTCAGGGTTCTCACGCTGTACTGATGCAAAATCAAGGGTTTCAGAACCAGAACCACTATCAACAGAAGAAGCTGCACTGCCACCCAAACCAATTAACATGGCTGGCCCGCCCAACACAACTAACTTTGCACCCACCGGAATATCGCCTTTTAGCACATGCTCTTCACGAATATTACCTAAACCGCCAGCCAACATAATCGGCTTGTGATAACCTCGAATCTCTTCACCATCGTGCGTAGTGTATGCATTTTCATAGGTACGGAAATAGCCATTAATGGCAGGACGACCAAATTCATTATTAAAGCCTGCGGCACCTAAAGGTCCCTCAATCATAATATCTAAAGGGCTCACAATACGCGAAGGTTTACCGTAAGGACGCTCCCAAGGTTGTTCAAAACCTGGAATATTTAGGTTCGATACCGTAAATCCGGTTAAACCAGACTTAGGTTTGGAACCTCGACCTGTAGCCCCTTCATCACGAATCTCACCGCCTGCACCAGTTGCAGCACCCGGCGATGGTGAAATAGCGGTCGGATGGTTATGGGTCTCTACCTTAATCTGAAAATGCACATTTTCAGCATGGGCTGCATAAGAACGCGTAATAGGATCTGGAAAAAATCGACTGGCTTTTGGCCCTTCTACAACGGCGGAATTATCACTGTAGGCTGACAAAACACCTTCTGGGTTCTTTTTGAAAGTATTACGAATCATGCCAAATAGAGAGTAGGGTTTATTTTCACCATCAATCGTCCAGTCGGCATTAAAAATTTTATGGCGACAATGCTCAGAATTGGCTTGAGCAAACATCATCAATTCGGCATCGACCGGATTACGCTTTAAACCATTAAAAGCATCGACTAAATAATCAATTTCATCACGGCTCAAAGCCAAGCCCATCTCTTTATTGGCTTTATCAAGGGCGGTTTTACCGCCACCAAGTACATCAACAGTAGAATAAGGTTTTGGAGATTGATGTGAGAAAAGAGCTTCAAGAGGAGCTACTTCATGGAAAACTTGTTCCATCATACGATCGTGCACTAAAGCTTCCATCTCTGGTTTATCAGCCGCTGAAACACCTTCAAAAAAATAAACAATACCACGCTCTACACGGCGAACATGCTCCATACCACAAGTATGTGTAATATCAGTTGCTTTAGATGACCAGGGAGAGATCGTCCCTAAACGAGGGGTCACAATACAAGAATCAATACTCAAAACCGATGTTTGATCTGACTCTGAATTGTTCAACAGTATCTTTAAGTGCGACAAATCTCTGTCTGTAAGTTCACTATCGACATCTATAAAATAGACATACTGTGATTGCACTGCAGATATACTGCCGATGGCTTGTAACGTATTAAGTAATTGATTGCGACGGTATTCTGAATGAGCGGGATTTCCCCAAATTATCTGCATAGTTTTTGTCCTTTACAAAAAACAAAGCCCTCAAATAAGAGGGCGTTTAATCTGACTGAGTTATTCTGCTAACAACCCCAGACTTTCAAATACATAGCGCCTTTGCTGTGCATTTAAGGGCTTGTCATCTTCGGTACTTTTTACCGTTAAGATGGTTTGCGCAGCATCCATTTCAGAAGTCGTTAATTGAAGCTCTACAACATCAGGTAAATCTGCTTTACCATCAGCCTTCCAAAAGGCTAAACTCGATAGAAATGAATCTTCTTCTTTAGCCCTTTCAGGGACCTTAATCCACATTTTATGATCAGCAATACGTACCTTATCCATCTGCCAATCTGCACGGTAAACCATGGCTTGTATATAGTTCCAACTCTTTTCCATGTCCGCTCTTAGAGACAGGCCTTGAAACTCTTCACCATCGACAATTTCAACCATTTTTTCAGTAATTTTCAACTGAGCCAGGGCTTTTTCGCTAGTCGAGCCAAAGAAAACCATCGCTTGGTAAAGTGCCTGTGCCTCCATGACCGGGCTGTAAGGCTTAATTCTCCAACGATCACCTAAGTCACGCGCTTCATTTGCTTCAGGCGAATAAAGCATATGATGACTAAAGTAGATACGGACTTTATTGCCCGACAGATCCGTCTCAACACGAGCAATATATTTATCATAAACGCCCTCTGCAAGCTCTGGACGCCAGCTGTTTAGCAGTTTAGTGAGAGGTCCAACATCGTCTAATGGTACTAATTCAGTACGTTTCTGATATTCTGTTTTCATCACGCCAATATCTTTTCGCTCTTCAGCAACCGTAAAGCCCGTGGATTCGAAAAAACGCTTTAGACCTAACCAAACTTCCTCACTATTGTCCGATTCAATCTCTAACCAACGCTCAGATAGATTCGATTGAATAGAAAGCCCATCGGCCTTGAAATTGGGAATATGGTCGTAACTATCTTGCTCAGCAAGAGCATCTTGTTCAGCTTGCGCTAAGGCCAACGATAGATTGCTTTTATCTTTGCCCGGGTTAAATAAATTAGGTGGCATTTCTAGGTTTTGGACGACCTTGCCTTCACTATCACGATAGTCACTATCAGACCCAAATAGACCTGTAGTGGTTGAACAACCACTTAAACTCATCGCTATTAACGACGTAGAAATTACAACTGTTTTTGCAGTTAGACGCATAAACCCAGCCACCTTTTATGTGAGACCCTTGTACGAGGTCTCAATGTGTTAAAAAAATTAAACCTCTACACCAGCGTCTTTCATCGCTTGCAACACAATCGGTTGGAAGCATTCCGAAAGAGGTGTTAGAGGCAGACGCAGAGTTCCACCCATTAAGCCCATCTTAGCGACAGCCCACTTAACAGGTATAGGGCTTGATTCTATAAAAAGATCACGATGTAGAGCCTGTAATGGAACATCCAGTGCGTGAGCTTGCTCTACATCCCCGGCCAATGCTAATGCATAAACATCATGCATTTGCTTAGGCGCAACATTAGCTGTCACTGAAATACCGCCGTGCCCACCGACCAAAATAAAATCAACGGCGGTCGCATCATCACCGGTATACAAGTCAAAACCATCTGCGACGCCGGCTTTAATTGTTGCCACTCGACCAATATCACCCGTCGCTTCTTTGACACCAATAATATTAGGGATTTTAGAAAGCCTAATAACCGTTTCCGGCAACATATCAACCGCTGTTCGGCCCGGAACATTATATAAAATTTGAGGAATATCGACTGTTTCGGCGATTTTCTTATAATGTAAAAACAGACCTTCTTGCGTTGGCTTATTGTAATAAGGAGTCACTAATAAACAGGCATCAACCCCGGCCTCTTTAGCACACTGCGTTAAGTGAATAGCTTCACTCGTAGAGTTCGCCCCCGTTCCTGCTATTACTGGAATACGACCGTTGACCTTTTCAACAACAAAACGAACTACTTCACAATGTTCTTCAAAATTTAGCGTTGAAGACTCACCCGTTGTGCCCGTCGCAACAATGGCATCGGTTTGCGATCCAATATGAAATTCCAAAAGCTTTGCTAGCGATTCATAATCAACCGATTCATCCTCTAACATTGGGGTGACTAATGCCACCATACTGCCTCTAAACACGGCGATTTTCTCCATTCAATTAAAGCAAATATAAAAAAGGTAATATTACCCTTTCCCCCCACACACTTCAACCAATTAATAGTGATATTAGGGAGTTGCAACAACTTATTTTTAAGCCCTTAATTTTCGTCTTATAACGGTTGCCAACAATTTTAAAAGCCGTCATACTAAATTTAATTTTTTCATGACAGGAACGCTTAAATGAGCATTCAGATAGGTGCAAAGCTCCCAAAATTTTCAGTTTCCGCAACTTCAGATATCAACTTAACCGAGGCAGATTTAAATGGCCACTATACGGTCATCTATTTCTATCCCAAGGATAGCACCCCAGGGTGTACCGCCGAAGGTCTCGACTTCACCGAACTCACCCCACAATTTAATGCGCTCAACACAACAATCTATGGTGCCTCTATGGATACGATCAAGCGTCACAATAATTTCAAAACTAAAAAAGGCTTTCCCTTTGAACTCATTTCAGATGTCGATGGCCAATTTAGTACGCTATTTGATGTCTACCAAAGTAAGAAAAACTTCGGTATCGAATACATGGGCATTGTTCGTAGCACTTTCCTGTTTAACCCGAATGGAGAGTTAATTCACGAATGGCGCAAAGTTAAGGTCAAAGGTCACGCGCAAGAAGTACTTGAAACAATTCAATCCCACCAACAAGCAGCACAATAGACACCCCCTAATACTTTCAATGGAGAATCCCTGATGAACATTAAAGGCAACCGACTGTTTATATTAGATACTAACGTGCTCATGCATGATCCGATGGCACTGTTCCATTTCGCTGAACACGACATATTCATCCCGATGACTGTTTTGGAAGAGCTAGATGCAAGTAAAAAAGGCCTGTCAGAAGTCTCTCGAAATGTACGTGAAACCAACCGCCTGATTGACCAAGTCATTAGTGATGCCTCTTTTGAAGACATTAAAAATGGACTCTCCTTAGAGCGAATTCATCCCGGCCATAATAAGTCGAGCATCCATCTAGGGAAACTCTACTTTGAAACGGACCCTTTACTGGCCGAGCTGCCCACAACTCTACCGAGCCACAAAGCTGACAACCATATTTTACAAACAGGCCTCGCACTCAAACAGCTTCTGACACACTGCCAGGTCACCTTAGTCACGAAAGACATTAATATGCGCATTAAGTCTTCAACAGTGGGTCTACATTCCGAAGACTACTACAATGATCGAGTACTTGAAGACATAGACCTTCTCTATCGTGGCTGGGAATATCTACCTGAAAACTTTTTTGAGACACAAGGTAAGTCCATGAAGTCTTGGCAGGAAGAGGGGCGTACGTTTTATGAATTAAACGTTGATGAGCACTGCAAATGGTTTCCTAATCAGTCCTTGATTAGTGCAAATGAAGCGGGCTTTAATGCCATTGTTAAAAGCATTGAAAATGGCAAGGCTGTTTTAGAGTACATGCAAGACTTTAGCCATCATAACCATACGGTCTGGGGAATTAACGCACGTAATACCGAACAAAACATCGCCTTCAACTACCTTATGAACCCAGAAATTGACTTTATTACTCTACTCGGTGTTGCTGGAACAGGTAAAACCCTACTAACTTTAGCCGCAGCCTTAGAGCAGACGCTTGACTTAAACCTCTACAATGAAATTATCATGACCCGAGCGACAATACCCGTGGGTGAAGATATCGGATTCCTACCCGGCACCGAAGAAGAAAAAATGACCCCGTGGATGGGCGCATTAATGGATAACCTAGAAGTACTGAGCGCCTCGGAGAGTAGTAGTGACTGGGAAAATGAAAGCACTCAGCAGCTTATAGCTAAGCGTATTAAAATCAAATCGATGAACTTTATGCGTGGTCGCACATTCTTAAATAAATTTATTATTATCGATGAAGCTCAAAATCTAACACCCAAACAAATGAAAACACTTATCACTCGATCGGGGGAAGGTACAAAGGTTATCTGCTTAGGAAATATAGGACAAATAGATTCGCCCTATTTAAGTGAAACCACCACCGGTTTAACTTATGTAGTAGATCGCTTTAAAGAGTGGGAGCATAGTGCACATATCACATTAGAACAGGGTGAGCGTTCACGTCTCGCACTCTTTGCCTCAGAGAACCTTTAGACGAATTTGACACCCTCCTCGCCCTAAAGGATGAAAAGGTAAATTCTAGAAACCAAAAAAGGCCGTAAACGGCCTTTTTTTAGTTGGGGAGCTCTAGCTTGCTAAATTTAACGCCCCATTTCTTGTTCTTCTTTAGTTGGAATTCTGAAACCAAGCTCTGCCGCTCTATCACGACAGTAACCTACAGCAAACTCTAACAGTTCACCAACGGCTCTATGACGAAACTTGTGCTTCTGTCTCACATGCGAGAAAGGTCTTAGAATCGGAGGGTCTAAAGGAATTGCGACCAGAGTATCCAGCTTTAACTCTTTCGCTAAGGTGCTACGCGAAACAATCGCAATCCCGACATCAGACTCAACGGCCATCTTAACGGCTTCAGGGCTGCCTAATTCCATGACAACCTTCAAGTCACTATACGTTAAGCCTTGCTCTCGAATATAGGTATCAATCACGGTACGTGACCCAGAACCTTCCTCACGAGTAATATAACCATACCTGCGAAACTCTTCAACCGTCACTTTGTCACGTTTTGCTAGGGGATGAGTCTTAGGACAAATCAGCTGCATTTCGTCAATCCGGCAGACATCCACTTCTAGGTTTTTATTGTGTACCGGAGCTTCTACCAGGCCAAGGTCAATCATATTGTTTTCAACCATTGAAACAATGGCGTCGGTGTTACCAACCTGAAGACGAATATTGACATCATCATACTGTTTTTTGAAAGCCCCTAATAAACTTGGTAACATATATTCAGCAATCGTTGTACTTGCCCCAATCACCAAAGTACCTGTCACCTCACCCGTCATCTCACGAACATCACTGTTCATTTTCTCATACAACTCAAGAATCTGATCAGAATAGTCATACACAACTTTACCAGCATCCGTTAAGGTAATTTTATTATGAGTACGGTCAAAAAGGCGAGTATTGAAAAAATCCTCTAGCTGTTTAACTTGGAAAGTTACTGCGGGCTGGGTCATGTGAAGAGTTTCTGCGGCCTTGGTAAAACTCATCACCTTGGCAACGGTATGGAACACCTGAAGACGTCTATCTGCCATTCGTAATTTCCTTTATGCTGTATAGATTAATTTTGGGTGGTGTGAATATAGGCTGTTATACAGTAAAAGTCAAACAACTTATTGCCCTAACTTATTGCCCTATAAATAAGAACTTCAAGCTTTAAAAAACATATGGGGTAAATATTTCAACTGTTTTTCCTAACGTCTGCGCTCTTTTTCAAGTGCACGCTTTAAATCATCCAGCTCGTTCGAAAAATGCGCCATTAAGCGCGCCGCATGCTTTTCATTGGCAATGGACTGTTGCGCGTGGCGATCTTCTGCTTGATTCATATACGCTAGAATATCGGCTTGTGACTTACGTTGATCAGATCCAATTAAGAACGCCGCGATATTTGCGGCAACCAAAGAGAAAAACACCACACCAAATAGAATCAGTATCACACCGAAAATACGTCCAGCATCCGTCACCGGAACAATATCGCCATAACCAACTGTCGTGATGGTTACGACAGCATACCAAACACCATCCGTAAAGGGACGCTCTTCAATATAGGAAAATAGACCGCTTGCGCCAATAATAATAAAAACAAATGCCAGTAAAATCTGGCCAAATCGGTTGCGTTTTAGTATGGTCAAGACATCTTGAAAAAAATCCGCAACAAAACGCAAAAATAAAATCAATCTTAAAGAACGAATAATAACGGCCCAGTCACCTCCCCAATTAATCCATGGAAAAGCGACTAAGACAATCAGCACACTCATCCAATTTTCGCGCAGATAACGTACCCGATTACGAACATTAAATAGGTTAACGACTAGTTCTAGTGCAAAAATACCCCAAACAACATGGGTGAACCAAGTAGGCTCTACCGGTTGGCCGGAGTAAAACATTAATATCTGGACAAAAACGGCCAATAACGCCACTAAGACAAGCCACTCAAATAGATGACCAATTTTAATCGCATAATCGCTTTCTAAGCGATTCACTCCGGCAATCCCTAAAAGCGTTTTAAAATTCATACCTTTCATCCGCATTCCTAGAAACGAGTCGATTTAGCGAGCTTTGGCAGAGCCTCTCGGCCATTTAAAACTTTCCCCATTAACCAATTCTTGACAGGTGTAATGCGATTGGCAAGGGGGAGAAGCCCTTTTCTGACAAGCACCTTAAGTGACCTGTCTTGTTTAAAGAACCAGTCAAAACCCTCCATTGATCTTTGCACCAAGGCATTGTCACCGCGACGCCAGCGCTCATATTTCCTTAAAATTGAATATCTACCCCAGGGCTTATTTTGCGCCTTAGCATCTAACACGGTTTCAATTAGAGCCGCCGCATCAAGCAGACCTAAATTGACACCCTGCCCTGCTTGCGGATGAATGGTATGGGCCGCATCGCCAACCAAGGCTAAATTTGGCTTAACATAGTGTTCAGCATGCCTTCTTACTAAAGGAAAAGCCGCTCTTTCTGCCACTTCAATAACATTCCCTAAACGATAATCAGACGCTTTGGATATCTCTTGTGCAAAATCCTTATCCGAAAGCGCCAAAGCCCACTGCATCTTTTCTATTGGCAGATACCATGCGATAGAGCTGACATTCTCACCCATTGAGAGGTAAGCAAATGGGCCGTTCTGGGTATAACGTTGCCAACAGGTGTCCTGACTCGATAACTCAGTTTTAACACAACCAACCACCGCACACTGTTCATAGTCATGCGTGTCTAAACCAATAAAAGCCATGTCACGCACTTGCGACATGGCGCCATCAGCACCGACAAGCAATTCGGTTTTTAGCTCGCCCACTCCTTCCAATTTTAACCAGGCCTGGTCGTTTTCTAAACGCAGCGACTCTAAACGATGATTTAGAAGCACTGTGATATTTTTACAAGCCTCAACCTGCTCCCATAAAGCGGCTTGAATTACATCGTTTTCAACGGTATACCCTAGATTAGGCTCGCCCATCTCTTCGGCCGAAAAATGCACTTCTCCCGGAGTAATTTCATCCCAAACATGCATCGCCGTAAAAGGGTGGTAGCGACGGCTCTCTATGCCTGGCCAGGCACCTAGATTACGTAATATTTTTTCAGAGGCTCTCGTTAAGGCACTGACTCTCACCTGATACGCTGAGTCAGCTTGCCATTCTGTATCAATCGCCTGTTTTTCCAACAATAGGACCGACATTCCTTGCTGCCCTAAGCCTAAAGCCACCGTTGCACCGACCATGCCACCACCGACAATGACAATATCCCAATTTTTAGCCGCTATATCGCTCATCAGTGCTCCAACAGACTGACTTTCTATAGCATGATCTAAAGTGGTACTCATCAGCGATTCCCTCCCATTGCAAACCGCGCAAAACGTTTTTTCAAACTCGGCATGGCCTGCATGGCTATTAATCCAACGCCCCTTAAGTGTCCAACAACGGGCGATGAGTGTTGAAAGAGATCAATCAAACTGTCCGTCATTCCCATCACCCTTTCATGGTCAGGCTTTCTGGCAAGGGCATACTGCGTTAAAAATTCTGGCATGCCGATATCCTCTGTTAAAGAGGTCATCTCTAAAAAAACCTCAATATCACGAATGCCTAAATTTAGACCCTGAGCGGCGACCGGGTGTTGCGTATGCGAGGCGTTGCCCATTAACAGTGCGCGTCCTTTGGACATTTGCGGCGCATAACTCTCTTTTAACGGATAGATAACGCGTGGACTGACTTGCTTAAATTGACCTAAACGCTCACCCATTTTTGAGGAAAATAGCGCGATATACTCAGCATCATTGAGGGCTTTTACCGATTCAACTTCATCTTCAGGACAGACCATGACGGCTTTATGAAAATGGCCTTTCATTGGCAATAGCGCCACAGGACCCTTTTCAGTAAACCGTTCAAAGGACCACCCTTGTGGGTGCATTTCGGTTTCTATCTGCGCAATCACACCAAAGGCGTGATAAGACTTTTCTTCAATCGATAAGCCAGCTATTTTTCTGACTTGAGAATCCGTACCATCGGCGCCCACAATCAACTTGGCCTCAACTTGATAGGATTTACCTGGAAGAGCACTGCTCTCTGAATCCACAGCAATTTCAGCCTCAATATATGGACCCTGCTCTTTAAATGTCACTAAACGTGCCGGACAAAGCACCTGAATCTGTTGGTTTTTCTCTACATGCTGCCAAAGGACCTTACCCAAATCACTGGACTGGATACTGTAGCCCAAAGCAGGTACATCAACCTCTGTGGCATGTAATTTCGCCAGACCCAAATAGCCTTTTTGCGAAACATGAACGTGATGAATCTCCGTTACGTGCTCAACAAGGTCATTCCAGATATTGAGTTTTTTTAAGAGTAGCATTGAGCCATGAGACAAGGCTAAGACTCGGCCATCAAAGGAGTTCGGTGCATTAGCACTTGGCACAAAGAGCTCGGCCAGAACAACTTGAAAAGCTTGTTGCGCTAAACCTAGTGCTAATAGCAAGCCAACGGGGCCGCCACCGGAGATAAGTGCATCACACTTAATTGACTGGGATGTTTTTTCTAAAGAGATATCTGAATTCACTGTTTTAATCCTGCTGTTAGCGTAACGCGGAAAAGACTGACATCTGCGCTTCAATTTCAGCCACCGTTCGGGGCAGTCCAACGGTTAAGATTTCATGTCCGCTTTCTGTCACCAAGACATCATCTTCAATTCGAATCCCAATATTGTGCCACTGACTGTCCACATCAGAATGCTGGGCAGAAATATATAAACCAGGTTCTACCGTCACAACCATACCCGGTTGAAATTCTCGCCAAGCCTGATTCTGTTTATAAGCCCCTACATCATGTACATCCATCCCTAACCAGTGGCCGGTACCATGCATAAAAAATCGTTTATAAGACTCCTCTTTAATTAAAGTCTTAAGCCTGCCTGTTAAAATACCCAAATCAATCAAACCTTGGGTCAATACCTTGACCGAGGCTTCATGTGCGACATTATATGTAACCCCAGGTTGAATGGCCGAGATGGCCGCTTGCTGAGCCTCCAATACTAGAGAATACAACTTAGCTTGCGGTGCACTGAATTTTCCATTGGCAGGAAAGGTTGTCGTGATATCCCCTGCATAACCTTGCCACTCAGCACCGGCGTCTACCAACACTAAATTACCGTCTTGAATCGCATCACGATTTTCAGTGTAGTGCAAAATGCAGGCGTTATGCCCACTGGCAACAATCGAACTGAAAGCCACTCGTGGCGATCCTTCACGAACGAAAGCCGCCTCTAATTCGGCTTGCACCTGAAACTCAAACTTTCCAGGCGAGGCTGTCGCCATAGCCGCTAAATGACCTTTTACCGAAATCTGTGCCGCTTGGCGCATTCTAGAGATCTCTTCTGCTGATTTAAACAGACGCTGTTCGTGCAGAACCCCATCTAAATCACAAATCTTACTCGGTGCGGATACCCCTTGACGAACCTTCTGCTTTAGACGGCCAATCCAATCACTGACCGGGTTCAGCCAGTCTGAAACTTGAGAGAATGAAAAATAGACCGATTCAAGATTCTCAAGCAGCTCAAGTACCCCATCATCCAACTCATCAATTGACCAGGCCTGGTCAATTGATAAAGCCTCACACGCTTTTTCAACGCCCAAACGTCTACCCTGCCAAATTTCCTGTTCAGGATCCTTAGGACGCAAAAACAGATGGGTGACCAATGACTCTTTTTTGAGCAGAACCAGCACGCAATCTGGCTCGGTAAATCCCGTTAAGTAAAAAAAATCACTCTCTGCCCTAAACGGAAACTCTACATCTCGATTGCGGATTTTCTCAGCCCCCGAAGAGACCAACACAGCACTGTTTTCAGGCAAATTGGCTAATAATTTTTGGCGATTATATTGATGAAACTCGTTGCTTTTTAACATTAGTGAATCGTACCGTTTTCTTCATCTTCAGGACTGGGCATAGCAATGGGTTGTGCGTTTGCAGGGTTCAAAGATTCATTCATCGTTAGAATACCTATTTTCACAAACTCAACCAGTTGCATTAGATCTGACTCTTCAGTGTCACCCTCTGCCACTGACTTACCTAAGTCCTCAATGTCGATACTGGCAATATCGCTAAAATCATTTACCAGCTCTCGAACGTCTGGGGCGATTTCATTTTCAGCATCACTGAGACAGCCAATAAGCCCTAAACCATAAAGAATACCCTCGCAAAGTTGCCCTACCATCATGGCACGGTAGACTAAGGCCTCATTATCATCTGGCAAACATAACTCTAATTCAAAACCAGAGCCATTCATGCCTTTATTGGTTTCTTGATAAAGATCATGCAAAACCCGTAAAAACGACTCTTTAACCGACTTAATATTGGCCTCTTCAATCAGCTTTTTAATCCAAACCGCTTCTTGAATATCATTGTCGCCACACAACAATCCAATGAGCATCCCTTGAATAAATGCGGGTGACTCTAACTCTGAATGTGGTGTGACCACTTCTTTAACTTGATCGAAATCCATTAAAACCTTCTCTTGTTAATCGTTAGTGATTAGTGAATAATATCATAAATAGCTTAAATTCAAATTGCTTAACCCTTAATTTCCGGAGCAAACTCGTGTTATCGCTTACCTTAATGAACCATACCTTTGAAATTCCTTGTGAAGCGGAAGATCGTGAACGCTTAATTGAAGCGGCGACCCTGCTAGAAGACAAGCTTGACCAACTACCTGAATTAAAAGGCGAAGGTAAGGTTTTGATGATGGCACTGAATCTTTGTTATGATTATCTGCAACTCAGAGAGGACACCACACAATACACCTTAAGACTCGAGGATCAGATGGATACCGTCATGAACCACGTAGCCAGCAATAACAACACAGAAAACAGCTAATCCTAGAATTAACGACCAGAGTGAACTTAAATTTGAGTGAGCTGACTCCAATTTTCTGCTAATCAAAAAAAACATTATCTAAAATAAATAATCATAATTTCAGTTCCATATTTAAATCTAAGAGCCGTTTTGTTATAATGGAATTTAGCATTTAGTCATCGGACATAAACCCCTTTCCGATAATTAATATATTGGGGTCTGAACTTGGATATGGTGTGCATCCCGTTAGCTTGCTAACCCGGGAAGCCTAAATACCTTGAGAAGACTGCCACCTAGAACTCTTCGGTTCCAGGATTTTTGCTCGTTGGCTATCTGCTTCCCCCTTTTTTTTATAAAAACCAGTTTATTTTTACTGACCTATTCGATCTTTAGATCTCCTGCTTTATCCGCTAATTCCGCTAATATAAATCCATTCATTTAATAATTTGTGAACGTTTAATTATGACTACTTCAGACACTCGCGCAAAAACACTCAGAAATCAGCTTCGTACGCGAAGAAAGCAGTTAACCCCCGAACAACAGACCCTCCACGCCTTGCAAGCAGTAACCTACTTACAAGACTTTCTGGAAACGCTTCCAAACCAGGCGACAGCGAACCAATTATCCCACCCTCTTAATATCGCACTGTTTCTTTCTCAAGACGGCGAGCTGAATACGCAATCGGCCATTGAATATTTATGGCATTGCACCGAACATCGCATTTTTTTGCCGGCACTCGAAACCAAGCCTGAGCTACACATGGCGTTTGTGGAATATCAAGAAACCAGTCTTATGATTAACAATCAGTTTGGCATTCCAGAGCCTCAAGCGTCATTAGATCAACACCTATCAGGCCAACAAATGGATATTGTCCTTATGCCTTTAGTGGGTTTTGATCTTCAGGGTAATCGCATGGGAATGGGGGGAGGCTATTATGATCGAACTTTTGAATTTAAACGCCTATCGCAAGATTCTGCAAACTCTACGCTATTGATTGGCTGGGCGCATAGCTGTCAGCAAGTCTCACAACTGCCTAATGAGGCTTGGGATGTGCCCTTAGATGGCATTATCACAGAGCAAGGTTATAAATCCTTTAAGGCCCAATAGCATCGCAATAACGATCAATGAACTACCGACCACCTAACCTGTAAATAGGTTCAGGTGGCGGTTTCCAGTTTCAACGTTCTGAGCGTGATATGAATTAATCACATCATGGCTTACCAATAACTCCGCTGGCGTTTGAGGCCTCGGCTTACCGACACCTCTCGTGGACAATCCATGCCCCGATTGTTTGTACTGATATAAAGCAAAAGCGGCGTGCTTAGTAATGACGTAGCTAGCGTTTAAATCAGCGTTTATTTTTACTCCACAAGTATTACAGGCGAACTCGGATTGTGACTTTCGAGATGCCTTGTCTATTGTTCCGCAAGCGGAACACTCTTGAGAGGTGTGTTTAGAAGGGACAAACAATAGTAACTTGCCCCGTTTAAAAGTCTTGTACCGCAGTTTCTCTCTCAGAGAACCCCAGCCACTTTCTAAAATTGAGCGATTGAGTCCGGATTTCTGCTTTACCATTCGACCAGGCTTTGTTAAATTTCCCTTTGCCGAACGAGTCATATTTTTAACTTGAAGCTCTTCCAGAGCCACAACCATTGTCGATTTATCAGCGGTCAGTTTATGGCTGACTTGATGTGTCATATTAGCAATGCAGTTGGATTTGTAACGGGCTAATTGAGCAATCTTTTTCTTGGTTCGGAGGTATCGACTTGAACCTTTAGTTTGCCTGGCGAGTTTGCGTTGGTAGCGTTTTCGTTTTAGCCCATTTCGAGCGATATGTTTATCATTCTCGGTGAGTAGTTTATGGCTGATAATTGACTTTGAATCACAGGCCGGCAATACCACGCCTCGATCCACACCCACTACGACACTAGATAATTCAGACTCGGTGTATTTAGCCAATTCCGCCAATACATCCGTGTACTCCGGAAACTGGATGATTTCGCCCGTTGAAGAATCTATTTCTTCCGTGTTGAATGAAAGTGACCACCTACCCGCATGAATTGAGATAACCACCATCTTCGGGGTTAGGGTAATAGCCTGATGGGTATTCACTTTGACATTCCCAATCGAGAATTTCTTTGTGCCAAGATGAATAAACCAATTGCCGTTCTCTTTCTGATAGAGCTGAAACAGCTCTGAGGTTAAAAGCACTGACTGCCGACCGTGTTTGGTTTTAATGTTTGGCCGACCACCAAGCTTTTTAAAAAACCGCTTATAAGCCTCCATCCAGCGAAAAGCAGCGTTTCTAAGTACCTGGCTCGGCACTTCTTTTAAGAACGGTGTCAGTTCGGTTTTGTATTGCGAATAGGTTTGGTCAACCGGTGCGTACTGCCCAACATGGGATAAAGACTTTCTAGCGAAGGCTCTAAAATACCGGTCGTCTTTCACTTTGGCGTTATAGATAAAACGCTGTGCGCCAATCCATCCAAGCAGAGCAGAGCAGATGCTTGCGACTTGGTTGGGGTGATTTGAAATACCTGACCTTTCATGGTGCGCCTTAGTTGGCCATTTCCCATATTAAATTTTCGCTGCTTTTAGTTATTGCGATATATACGTTATCTGAGCCCCTTGTTTCCAAATCTCCAAAATTAGCAAAAGTATGAGCATTGCGACTTGAGCTGAACCCAGAGACAGAAAATACCTTTTTATCACCCTCAAAGACGTGCACTATTTTGTTTGAAACTTTAACAACAATATCGTCTTCAAAATCATATTCTCGCATTGAAATACCTTATTAACTTTAGTATGATAGTATCATTATATACTTAGGTAACAGATGTGTCAAAACAATATATATCAAGCTCACACGTTGTTTATTCGATTAGGCTACATTTTGTTTTTGTCACTAAATACCGACACAAGATTATCACGCCTGAAATCGAACAAGAGCTAAGAGTTGCTTTTAAAGAGATTCTAAATGGCTGGGGAAGCGAGTTAATTGAATGTGGAATAGAAATGGATCACGCGCATTTGTTAGTAGATATTCCACCGACCATAGGTATTTCTAAGCTGGCAAACAACCTCAAAAGCGCTTCTAGTAAAAGAATTAGAGGAAAGTTCTCAAGCTGGGTAGATAAATTCTATTGGAAGCCGTATTTTTGGCATAGAGCTTATTTTGTCGCATCGGTTGGTCACGCCTCGCTTGATACAATAAAAGCTTATGTTGAGAAGCAAACGACCTTTGGTAAAGATTCTCGACTTGACCCACCACCTAATCGCTAGCGCAATTCAGGTGGGGGAATGCGTCGAGATATAGTTCAAACACAAAAAAGGCACCTGTTTGGGCGCCTTTAATTAAAGTTTATCTATAAAGATAAAGAGTTTATTTTTAAACCGACTATAAACCGGCCACTATTTTCTCTGATAGCAGGATTTTTACTTTCTTGCCGACATACAATGCATTGGCATTTTTAATATTATTAATTTTCTTTAAACTCTGAGTTGAAACATCATAGTTTGCGGCTATTTGTGACAGAGTATCGCCCTTTTGCACTTTGTAATGAACATAGAGCGACTCACCCCAACGTGGCTTTTGCGCATTTTGAGCAACAAATTTCGTTAAACCACTGGCGATGGCACTCGCCATTTTAGTTTGGAACGTTTTATTCATAAGGTTACGTGCTTCATGCGGGTTTGAAATAAATGCTGTTTCAATCAATAAAGAGGGCATATCAATCGATTTCAATACTGCAAACTTAGCAGACTGAACTGAGTGCTTATGCATTTTGACCTTTTTTTGCATTTCATTCAAAACCGTATGTGCAAGTTTGCGACTTGCTCTGACATTCGCTTCACGTGTTAGGTCACTCAGGGCAAAAGCAACATCATCATCACGCCCTTTCAATTGAACATCTAGCAAGGAAGCATTCTCGCTTTTCGCCAATAGCCTAGCCATCACACTACTCGCCCCACCCCTTGAAAGAATATAGACTGAACCGCCGCGCACTGAATTATCATGAAAGGCATCTGCATGGATAGAGACAAACATATCGGCATTCTGCTTCTTCGCAATTTTGACCCGTTCACCAAGCGGGATAAAGACATCTTTGTCACGCGTTAATATCGCACGCATACCTGGCTGTAGATCAATTAAACGCTTTAACTCTTTTGCCATACTTAGAGTGGCAACTTTCTCTAGCACGTCATTATGGCCAACGGCACCTACATCCTTACCACCATGACCGGCATCAATTGCAATGACCAGTGTTTTGGGCTGTGAAAAGACTGAGCTTCCTCTATTTAATAAATTTTGGGTTGCTCGGTGAGTATTTGTTTGTTGTTGAGGCTTCACCTTCGCCATTTTAACCAATGGGCTAATATTCTTCTTAACGGGTGCTTTAATGCCCGTTTTAGCAGCTGGCTTTTTAACCTTAGCAATCACTTTCGGAACCGCTTTAACAGAAGGTTTCGTGGATCGTTTTTGAACGGCACTATTTGAAACCGAATCGCCTAAATCGACCACCAGACGCTGCCTTCCTGCTTTATCTTTGGACAAAGTAAACGCTTTGTAAGTTGAGTGTTGGTGTAGATCTAAAACCACACGAGTACGAATTGCACTGTCAGATATACGAATCTTAGACAAACGTTTATCGGTAATATGTTTATTTCTAAATGACAGTTTATTGTCAACTTGATAGAAATCGACAACTAAGCGTGAAGGGTTACTTAATTGAGAGACCTTATACTTGTCCATCTGCTTTAAATCGAACACCACACGCGTCTTGTCAGCGGTTTGGCCGATTCTCATACTCGAAAGTTCAGTCTTCGCAATAGCCGTCGATGACCAAACAGAAATCATTAGGAAGAGCGAAATAT
Source organism: Pseudomonadota bacterium (assembly GCA_051746325.1). Taxonomy (GTDB): domain Bacteria; phylum Pseudomonadota; class Gammaproteobacteria; order Thiomicrospirales; family Thiomicrospiraceae; genus Thiomicrorhabdus. The sequence continues at coordinate 15,932 of JBNJEY010000002.1, read as the reverse complement.
TGACAAGTTTTTGAGAAAAATTAAGCGATTTCATAGTGGACTGCCTGTTCTAAGTTGTTACTTTCAACTGGTTACATAACAAATACCGTGCCAGTTATTATGCCAAAAATTCGACAGTTAAACGCACATGGTAAGAGATAACGACCATAACCGCCTACTGTACACTTTTAAGAGGTTTAAAAGGTCTTAAACGTCACAATAATCCGATTACTCACAGATATTCGTCATTATTTGTTTAACAACCGCCCTGCCTAAAGTAGAGTTCGCAGTCATTTCAACCATTCTAGTTTGTGACTCAAATTCTTGAGGGTGCTGTAGCTCAATCACCACATCTGCATCCGGTAAAATGGGTTTACCCCTCTGTGGCCACTCAACTAATGCCACAAAAGAGCCCATAAGTAAATCTCTTATGGCTAAGTACTCTAACTCCTCTGGATCACAAAGTCTATACAAATCAAAGTGATGAATAGTAACTTTAGAACACTTATAGCTTTCAACGATAGTGTAGGTTGGACTTTTTACCTTTTGTCCGGGTAAAAAAGTTTGGATAAACGCTCTTGAAAAAAAGGACTTTCCCGCGCCTAACTCTCCTTTCAAATAGACGATAAGCCCTTTATTTAGGGCATTTGAGGCATCACAAGCTAAAGCAAAGGCACGCGCTAAGTCAATGGTGGCCTGCTCATCACTTAAGGTAAATTGAGTTATTACACTATCACTATTGCCCGACATAGGCCTCCCTTTAAATTTTGAATTTATTTTAGCGCTCCCTTGTCAAAAGGGTTTAGAGAGGCATTTATAAAATACTTCAGCTTTGATTATTATCGCCGTTTTCTAAATTATTTACTCCACTGAATCAATAAATAGGCGATTCAATCGCGGGCTTGTTAGAATAAACAATATGCCAAATCAAAACGACTCTTCAGTAGCTGACCCTACCATTAGCCCACCATCCAGAACCGCTCTGTCTCAGCGCATCAAGCAGTGGGGCAAAGAACTCGGTTTTGCAGACATTGGTATCACCAATACTGACCTCTCAAGCTATGAGGCGAACTATTTTAACTGGATAGGTGAAAACTTTCATGGCGAAATGGAGTATATGGCACGCCATGGCACCAAACGCACTCGGCCTAATGAATTAGAACCTGGCACCCAGAGCATTATCAGTGTTCGTTTGAACTATTTGGATTTAGGGCGTGAGTCGGCTACTGAACAGCTACATAATCCAGAGCAGGCCTATATTTCGCGTTATGCACTCGGCAAGGATTATCACAAATTACTCAGAAAGCGCCTGCAACTTTTAGCTCAAAAAATAGCCGAAGAAGTCGAAGATTTTCAATATCGCGCTTTTAGCGACAGCGCGCCGGTATTAGAGCGCCCTCTGGCTGAAAAAGCAGGACTTGGCTTTATCGGTAAAAACAGTTTGATTATCCACCCCCGTGCGGGGTCGTGGTTCTTTTTAGGCGAGCTCTATACCAATCTAGAGTTGCCGGCAGATGCGCCTTTTACAAAACAGGGATGCGGCCCTTGTACAGCCTGTATTCAGGAGTGTCCGACCCAAGCCATTCTAGACAATGGAGTGGTTGATGCTCGTCGCTGTATCTCCTATCTCACCATTGAATACTCAGGATCGATTCCTGAAGAATTTCGCCCCCTAATGGGCAATCGGATCTATGGCTGTGATGATTGTCAATTGGTCTGCCCTTGGAACAAATTCACTGCAGACACCGAAGAAAACGCTTTTAAAGCTACGACTCACTCTGATCTCCACCTCGACAACCAGTCTCTTTTGGAACTTTGGCAATGGAACGAAGCCAATTTTCTTAAAAACTTAGAAGGTTCACCCATTCGTAGAATCGGCTATGCACAGTGGACACGTAATTTGGCGGTCTCTTTAGGAAACACCGAATTCAGCCAAAGCTCACTCGGCATCGCAGAGATTGCACTGCGTTTACAGCAGATTATAGAGGCGTTACAGGGTAAATTAACTCAGATCAATGATCTAGTGGATGAGCATATTCTCTGGGCGGTAAGCCAGCTAAAAAACCGGATTGTAGCGTTGCCAAAAACGCAACCGACTAGGCCTGGTGGCTTTGAATTAAACCAAAACCAACTGGCTCCTGAGCAGCCCCCTCTAATAAAAGAGATTAAGCCGTTTATCGTTCGCAAGTACTACTTACCGAAGAAAAAATAACCAAATCAGAGTGTCTACAATCGATCAAAGATAGAACCATGAACGGGTGTAAACAATTTGGCATAGAGCCTGGCCGCATAAGTATTAGTCATGCCCGCGATATAGTCTGAAATAACACGTTGCTTTGCTTGATCTGTCGGCGCTTTTTTATACTTTTCATAAGCCGTTGTCGTCAATAAAGCACTCGGATTGGCTCGTAGAGATTTAAACAACTCCAGTACAATTAACTGGCCTTTATACTCCATCTGCTTTACTTCTGGAATGGTAATAACATTCTTATAGACAAATGTTTTTAATAGCTGTAATACGACTGCATGCCCTGGCTCTAACGCCGCTTGATAGCGTAACAGAGGGTGCTCAAATTCTGCATTTTCATCGATATAGACGCTTTCGACCATAATACCGACCATCTTACTAATGGCATGTTTACGGCCACGAGATGAGTGACTAAACAGACGCGTGGTCATTTCGTCATCCCATAATGCATATTCTTGAAACAGAGGGTTTTCCATGACCTCTGCTTGCCATAGTTCACGCGCCACCATTTTCATGGCAACGGCATCTTCTAAATCATGAATACCATAGGCGATATCATCTGCCAGCTCCATAATGGTCGTATCCAAAGCCTTATATTTAGTCTGCTTATGGCATCCTTTGCAGTCAGCGAGCTGAGTGAACTTAGCTCTATCTGCCAAAGAGAAAGGTTCTAGCACCCAATCAAATAACACCTTCTCTTCTAAATAGAGACTTTTAGGCGGCGACCAACGATTCATTTGCAAGGTTCTAAAGTCATCCACCTGCGGCTCTTGTAACTGAGCTAAATAATTCGTATTTGAAGCGGTCACATCATTATAGATCGCTGGGTATTTCATCACGCCTAATGCGGTTCTGCGGGAGAGGTCTAAGCCATTTTCAGGGGTATACTCTCCTAGCTTGGCCAATATTCTTAACGTCTGAGCATTGCCTTCAAAGCCGCCGTAATGGCGCATCATATAGTTTAAGGCGACCTCCCCTCCATGCCCAAAAGGCGGGTGTCCTAAGTCATGCGCCAAACAAATCGCCTCTATTAAATAGAAAGAGGGTAACCACGTTATGTAATCAGCCTCTTTATCATTCTCATCCATGTCAACCGTAATCAACTGCTCCACCAGACCGGAACCAATTTGAGCGACTTCCATAGAGTGGGTTAGCCGCGTGCGATAAAAATCGGATTCGCTTAACCCAAAAATCTGGGTCTTGGCCTGTAGCCTTCTAAAGGAGGCTGAATGAATAACTCGGGCACGATCTCTTTGATAAACAATCCGTGCTGGTCGCGCTGGCAAGTCATTCAAATAATCGGTATAGCGTTGTGTCCAATTAAGTGTCTCAGGAGAGTCCATATGCATTTGCTCGTTTAAAGTTGTGAGGTTTATTGACATGATACTAAAAAACAGTGATTCCGAGTGGCTTTACTTTAAATTGGACTATTTTTAATAGTTTCAAAAGATAGAGCATCCTATTGACGAAAACATAGACGACAACAAACTTTGGGGTTACTATAATAACGTAGCCTTTAAACTAAATAGCGTAGTCTTTGCACTCAATATTATCGATAAAAGTCCATTGAAAAATATGGAAAGCTGGAGATTTAACAATGTACACTGTTACCAACAGGTTTAAAAATTCAGTTATTAAGTCAAATGTTTTTTTGCTTATGGCTCTAACGGTGCCAATTTTACTTCTCTCAGGTTGTGGCCCCTCTCCTGCTAAAGTATGCATTGAAGAACAGAACTCACTTTGGAATAGCAAGACCATCAATAAAACAGATAACCAAGCCTACTGGGATGCGATTAAATTGTGCAATGAAAAATACAAAGAGTAATCCGGCCTCACTTTTCCCTATTGCCACTACCATCTTTAATAGAGAAAACAGTTCCCTAGCAAAGTCATCCCCATAACCTGAGAAGCAAACGATGCGTTGGATAAAAAGTCTTAGCCTTATTTTCCTAGTAACACTGCTGCTTCTTATAGCAGGGGTCTCCTTCACGCTTTATCAAAAACTTCAACAAGCCGAGATTACCAACCTTACCTGGTCACTTAGTCACCTAGATTTAAATTCCGTCGAATTAGAAAGCGTTAGCGCGACTTACCAGCAACAGCAGCAGATTAGATTAGAGAAGGTCCAACTCCACTGGACTCAGATGAGTAGCTGGTTTGACTCCTCTTTTCAAATCACAGCATTAACCATTAAAAATGCACAGCTGCAACTGGCCCCTCAAACTCCCATTGAAGATCAAGCGTCTAATATAAAGATGCCCGCAGAATTTTCTTGGCCTAAAACGTCAGAAGAGTGGCAAACCAATCGCTTTTTAAGTGAACGACTCCCTTGGTTGGCTCTATTGCCTAAAACAACAGAGATTAAACACTTTGTACTCACTCGTGATTGCCCTCAAGGTTTATGTAGCTTGACAGGCCAGCTCAGCGCAACAATCGGCGATGCCGAACAAACTCAACCATCTGCGCCATTACAAGCAAACCTTCAGGGTTCTTTGTCAAATCCAAAATTCCCAGAGAACCAGCTCTCTTTTCAATTAAAAGCCGCTTCAACCTCTGAAAACTTACCGACTCTACAGTTGCAACTCTCCTTGGATAAGAGCCTTGACCTAACACTGAATAATGAGATTAGAGTAACTGACGACTTAACTGATAACTTAAGCTCCGATGGCCAACTTTCGACAAGGCTCCAGTTATCGGGCAGAGCACCCGACCCCATCTGGTTTAAAACACTTGAGATCTGGTCGGGTCTCAGCTTATCGCAGGCCGCTTTATTACAACTGCATCAACAGGCTTTAACGCCTGTTAAAATCGCCCTGAGCAACCACATGCCTTTAACATCTGCTGCCTTACTCTTTCAACCGCTGACTTCACAGGCATCGAAAGATGAAAACAGCCAAACAGCTGAAAGTTCGCCTCTGACCCAAGCGCTTGAACGCCTCTCTAAACTCTCTACGCAATTTGAGACAAATATTGAGCTACCTAAACCCACCCCTATTCCAGAAATCGGCTTGCTACAAGGAATATTCCAAACCAAACTTAAACTTCAACAGGGTGTTTTAGAGGAGTATCAACTGCAAGCAAGCGGAACGCTCTTAGACCATACCCTCTCAGAAAAGTTAAAAGAGACAGGACTTATCACCGGCCTTAAAATTGAGAAGATCTCTTTTGAACTGGAGAGTCAAAGTAATTCTCAGAAAAACGACTTAACCAAGATCCCCTTCGATCTAACCTTAAGCTCGGTTGCGCCGTCCACATCTAAAAACCAACTCCACTTAGTCAGTCAGGGTGACCTCTCTTTTGGGGAGAACCCTACCCTTAATCTGCATAAAGCTCGGTTTAGCTTGCAGCAACCAGCACTAGCGATTCAAGCCGGCTCAGATCAACCACGCTATGACATTAGAAACCTTAAGGTGGAGATGCCTTTCACGGCTCATTATCAAAACCGTTCCTTAACAGTAAAATCCCCCGCCGCAGTGATTAAGGGCGATCTAAACGTTGTTGATAACGCCAATAATAGCGCACCTATGGCGGTACTTAACGACTCTAGCCTAAATTTAAAGACGCTCAATTTTAATTTAAAAAAAGATCCTATTAATACCCTTATTAATCCCCATATTAACGCCCTAAGCTGGTCGCTCACAAGCAAACAAGCTCTGCTTAAAACCCAATTTACCAGCTCACAGTTAAAGGCTAAAAGTCTACAGGTCAGCTTAAACTCGTTACATTTGAGTAGCCCAGATAATGAATCAAAAGTTAATCCCTTACAGATCAAAACAAATTATAGCGCCTCTACGCCGCGGTTAGAACAAGCTCAGCTCCTGCCCCAATTTTGGGCGGCTAATGGGGCTTTATCGGGAGAGTTGAATAACCTTAAATTTTCAGGCCGCATTAGCAATGCGGCTGGACTAAGAGTCCAACACAATAGTCACTGGAAAAATAAAACGCTCACGACCCGCTGGTCATTAGAGCCGGTCTATTTTCTGGCCGGTAATCCGCTGAAAAAGTCTTTCTCTTTTTGGCCCGAGCAACTCACCTTGGCCAGTGGTCAACTGGCTTTAAAAGGCCAATTAAAACTGAATCTAAAGCTTGTAAAAGACCCTTTATCTGCGCTTTCTGGCACCGTCAATGCCGACATAAAACAAGTCAGTGGTCTCTATCAACAAACGGCTTTCAGCCAGATAAGCACGCTATCAGCCCTGAGTTTTGAGAATAAACAGTTTAAAGTCTCTCTGCCCAACTTACAGATCACCCAGATAAATCATGGCCTTATTGCAGGACCCATTCAAATGACGGCGAACTATCAGGGAGTATTGAGCACGCCTCTAGAAGGAGTCGTGGAAATAGAGAGCCTACAAAGTGGGCTCTTTAACGGCCAGGCCTGGTTAGATCCTCAACGTATTGATCTATCTAACCCTTTTAAAACCCAACTCCATCTTAAAAATATCGAGATTGCAGAACTGCTAAAGCAATATCCCACAAGCGATTTAAAAGGCAGAGGATTGGTCGATGGCACATTGCCGCTGGAGATTAATTTAACAACACAATCCCAGTCCCAGCAGCCCCAAGCTCCAAGAGTTCTGATTCAACAGGGGTTAGTCACCTCTCAAGCCAGTGGTGGCTTATTACAATACCAACCTACAACCAAATCAGGCATTGGCAAAAGCAATCAAACTATGCAGCTTGTATTGGATATATTGGACGATTTTCACTACACTTTATTACAGAGCCGTGTCGACATTGGAGCCGATCAGAAACTCATTTTGGGATTGACCTTAAAGGGGCAAAACCCGAATGTCGAAAAGGGGCGTCAGGTTAACTTAAATATTAATTTGGAGGAGGATCTACCCTCTTTAATGACCAGTATGCAAATTACCAACCAGGTGAGTGAGACCATTAAACGCAGAGTTCAAGAAAAACTTCAACAACAGTCTGATTCAAAAAAATAACACTCTCGAGTCACTCTACTGAGTTTACCAAAAGCGCACCAAGCACCAAAGGTTTGTCTATTGACTCTGCCACCGGATACGACGCCTGTTAGTTTCTGCTAAACTAGAGTCATTATTCGGCCATACTCAGCTACTCTATCTGAGCGAGAAAATAGAAAGATATAACGACAAATAATAACGGTTTTTAGAAGTGCGTAACAATAATCGTCCGTTTTCCATTGTGAATAATTCATTTAAAGGTGACTTTAAATCCATCCACATACACTTAAACGCGCTGCGTTTTAACATAGGAGTTTGAAAGATGCTTTTATTACAAAGTTTCCATAAAGCCGTTCTTTTAATGGGTCTACTCGGTCTCGTTTCCGCCTGTACACCCACCGTTCAAATGGCTTTACCAAATGAACCCATTAATATTAATCTAAACGTTAAAATTCAACATGAAATTTTAATCAAAGTAGATAAACAACTTGATGCCATGTTCAGTGAATCTAGCGGCTTATTCTAAGAAATGACTATAAGGATTAAAACCATGACTTTTAAAAAAACACTCCAACCTTTTTTCTTTATTCTACTTTTTGCCTTTGCCGCGACGGCTTACGCAATGACACTACAACAAGCCATGGGACAACTCGGCAGTTATAAGTCTCAAGGGTTAGTCGGCGAAAAAACGAATGGGTACTTAGGGGTAGTTACAGATCAAAATGAGGCCTCTCAACTGGTCGAGTTGATTAACGATGCCAGAAAGGCTCAGTACCAAAAAATGGCCGACGCTAACAATATCGCGATTCAAGACATAGAAACCTTAGCCGGCAAAAAGGCACTCGAAAAAACCAAGCCGGGTCACTATATAGAAATCAATGGCCGGTGGGTCAAAAAATAACGCGCTCCTGTCAACTGACCATTTAGACCTTTTGCGTTAAAACGTAAAAGGTGTATATCTATATTGAATCCTCTAACGCATCTGTTACCATTCCTATAGACCTTAGTAAAAATACGCTGGAGAGCTCGAATGAAAGCCTTATCGTTAATCTTAAAAATCGCCGCCGGCCTTGTGGCCGTCATTATTATTGCCATTGCAGTCATTGTCGTCACCGTTGATCCAAATGATTACCGTGATGAAATCACTCAAGCGGTCAAGAAAGAGACTGGGCGCGATTTAAAAATTGAAGCCATGAGCCTCTCTTTTTTCCCACATCTAGGGTTAAACTTAAAAAACACCTCTTTAAGTAATGCGACAGGCTTCAGTGAACCACTCTTTTTAAAGGTTGATAAGGTACAAGTCGGCGCCGCTATTCTGCCCTTACTGAGCCAAAGGTTAGAAATTGACACCCTGACCTTACATGGTCTCACGCTAAACCTAGAAAAAAGTGCCGAAGGCATTAATAACTGGGATGATTTAATCAAGCAAGAGAGTGACGATACAGTCGAGGTCGAAGCAATAGCAGAGGAGAGTGCAAACCCACTGGATAAATTGGCCGCGATTAACTTCGGCGGGATTGATATTCAAGAGGGTCAAGTCCATTGGAACGACCAACAAGCCCAACAGAGCGTTGACCTAAAAATCACCGAATTATCGACGGGCACAATCGCCTTTGGTGATTTTTTTGAAATCGCTCTATCCGCTGAAACAACGGTTGCCAAACCCGCGCTTAAATCACAGATCGACTTAACGATTGAAGCCAAGATTGAAAAAGACGGCCGTTATTTTTTGCGTAATCTGGCACTCAAAAGCACCACTCAAGGTAGCGGTATCCCGGTGGAGAAAGCAACGGCCGAACTCTCTATTCCAACGCTTGATTTAGCGATGGCAAAAAACCAACTATCACTGCCTAGCCTAACGCTGGCTTATAATGTGATCGGGGGTAAAGAGTTCCCTATGCAAACCATTCAAGGTAAATTAAGACTCAAAGAGTTTAACGGTGACTTAAAAGCGCAACAGTTTAAGGCTCAGGAATTGACTGTCAATACGACTTTAACAGGTGAATCGTTACCTGGTGGTAAAACTAAAATCAATCTATCAGCTCAACCGAGAGTCGATATCAGCGCGCAAACGGCAAACTTAGACCAACTCTCTTTGAGTGCCATGGATATTGTGGCCAAAGGTTCTGTTAAAGCCACGCAAATCACAAGCGATGCTCTGGTTGATGCAAAACTGGATATTGCCAACACGAATCTTCGCGCCCTTTTAAAAGAGTTGGAGATAACGCTACCTGAAATGGCCGATGCAACGACCTTAACCAAGTTCGCAGCCTCTTTAGGCCTACACTTTAACGTCAAGACACAAGCGGTGAGTGTTCAGCAACTTAACGTCACATTAGACGACACCTTATTAACCGGTAGTGCCTCCGTCACTCAATTTGATGCGCCAAACATTCATTATGATCTGGCCTTAACTAAAATGGATCTGAATCGTTACTTGCCTGCCAAAAAAAGCGGTGCTGGTGCTAAATCTGAAAAAACACCCCCTACTGCAGAGAGCGACATTCCTCTGCCAACTGAGCTATTGCGCAAGTTAACCATTGACGGACGTTTCAAAGCTCAAGCGGTAACATTTGACAAACTCCAACCTAAAAACATCCTCTTAACACTCAAGGGCAGCAAAGGGAAATTCAACGCCAATCCAATTCGTGCCGATATTTTCAAAACCACTATTCATGCTCAGGCGGGTTTAGATGTCAGAGGAAAAACACCACTCTACAGCTTTAAAACCGATGCTAAAAACGTGCCTATTGGCGATGTCATGATGGCCTTTACCGATAAAGACCAAATCAGTGGTACTGGCGCCGTAACCGCCAACATCACCACTTCCGGCAGCCGAGTTTCGCATTTCAAGCAAAACTTGAATGGCACCGCGGCCGCCAATTTAGAAGATGGTGCTATCAAAGGTTTTAACCTGGCGCAATCGATTCGTGAAGCCAAAGCAAAAATAAGTGGTACTACCGCTCCTACACAAAAGGGTGCTTTACAAACGGATTTTAGCTCGCTGATTGTTCAAGCCAGCATTAAGCAAGGTATCGTCACCACGACCAAACTACTTGCTCAAGCGCCATTTATGCGCATCACAGGTTCAGGAACGGTTGACCTGCCTAAATCATCTTTAGACTATCTAGTGAATGCCAAAATTGTCGCTTCCGATAAAGGTCAAGGCGGTGAAGATCTTAAAGAGCTTAATGGCCTGACCATTCCCGTAAAGCTTAAGGGCGACTGGACGAGCCCAAGTGTTTCACTGGATCTGGCCTCTTTGCTAGAGCAAAAAGCCACCGCTGAAATGGAGAAGAAAAAAGACGAAGTCATTGAAGAGACAAAAAAGAAAATTGAAGAACAGCTTGAGGACACTTTGCTTAAAGGCTTTAAGTTTTAAGTTAATGTTTTTAACAGGCCTTGTAAATAAAACTCTTTGCACCAAATCCTAAACGGACTCGGTGCCATTTGCGAGAATCTAATTGGTTAAGATCTCTCTTCGGTCGCAGGTTTGTGCAAAGCTCTCGTTCTAATACTTCACCTCTCAAAGAACCAGGCTTTAACAACCAGGTCTGGTTAAATAATTAGAATCGCGACTCAAGCCTTAACCCACTATTATTATATTACATAAAGTATTCAATAAAGAATCTCACTCAATATGCGCCAAAATCCCTCCTTAAAACGTGCTATTTCTCTGCCTATGTTGGTGCTTTATGGCTTAGGCACGACGATCGGTGCCGGCATTTACGCGTTGGTGGGAGAGCTCGCTGGCGTATCGGGCTATCTGGCACCGATGGCTTTCTTGGTGGCCTCGCTATTAGCGGGTATTACCGCCCTATCGTTTGCAGAGCTTTCTAGCCGTTATCCATGGGCAGCCGGTGCGGCCGTTTATACAAGGGAAGGTTTTAACTCTAAAGGTTTTTCAACCTTAGTCGGTTTATTAGTGGTCTCAGCGGGTCTGGTCTCTTCGGCCGCCTTGGTCAACGCCTTTGCCGGTTACCTAAACCAGTTAGTCCAGTTAGTCGACCCTTTGATGAAATTCGACCGGGTGACGATTGTCGTTTTGGCCACTCTTTTATTGGGACTCTTTGCCGCTTGGGGCATTTTACAATCCGTTTTTGTCACCGCATCCATGACCCTATTGGGGATTGCCGGATTAATCAGTATTATTTATGTAGGTCAAGATGCTTTAGCCGACTTATCAACCCAATGGCCAGAACTAATCCCCTCTGCAGACTTCACCAGTTGGGGTTTTATTTTTGCCGGCACCTTATTAGCATTTTATGCTTTTATCGGTTTTGAGGACATGGTGGTGGTCGCCGAAGAGGTCAAAGAGGTTAAGCGCAACCTCCCTATTGCAATCCTATTAACGCTGGGAATTACGACCCTACTCTATATGCTGATTATGACCATTGCAGTGTTATCTATGCCACCGGAAACGCTCGCACAAAGCACAGCGCCAATGACTCTACTCTATCAATACCATACAGGAGAGGATGCCAAATTTATCACGCTTATCGGATTGTTCGCCATTATCGATGGGGTATTAATCCAGATGATTATGGCTTCAAGAGTGCTTTATGGTTTGAGTTCAAAAGGACAACTGCCCGCGATACTGCGCCGTGTAAACCCCAAAACACAAACGCCACTCTATGCTACAGGATTAGCGGTCGGCTCTGTATTGATACTTGCACTGATAGGACGGCTGGGCTCTTTAGCCGAATTAACGTCGATTATTATGTTAATCGTCTTCTCGCTGGTCAACCTTTCACTGTGGCGAATCAAGCAACGTTTGCCGCATAATGAAGGGCATATTAACTTACCATCCTGGATCTCACTGACCGCCTTTATCGTCAGTTCTGGTTTTGTGCTGTTAGAGGTCACAAAACTATTCTTTAAATAACCCACTCACTCCCATTAAGCTCCTCTAAAACAGGGCCTTATTACAATCAAATTTTGGATTTTTTAGATGAATTATCAAGTTGCACTGGTGACCGGCGCTTCCAGCGGTATCGGCAAGGCCATCGCCGAAAATCTTGCCGAGCAAGGCATTACATTAATTCTGCTCGCGCGCAGAGCTAATCGGCTCGAAGCCTTAAAAAATGAACTTGCACCCCTGACGCAGTGTCATATTATCGCCTGCGATATTAATGACCATGCCACCTTAAAAAATGCATTAAACAGCCTGCCCACCGCGTTTCAAAAAATCGATATTCTGGTCAATAATGCTGGCCTAGCTTTAGGTTTAAACCCGGCACATGAGGCAGATTGGATGGATTGGCAAACCATGATTAATACCAACTGCATGTCGTTGGCATTTTTAACCCACCAACTCCTACCAGGCCTGGTCAAACGTAATCACGGTCATATTATCAATATCGGCTCAATCGCCGGGACCTATCACTATAAAGGTGCCAATGTCTATGGTGCTACGAAAGCGTTTGTTGAACAATTTTCCATCAATTTACGCAGTGATCTATTAGGTTCCGCGATACGGGTGACCAATATTGAACCCGGTTTACTGAATGAGAGTGAATTTTCCCTGGTACGCTTTAAAGGCAACGAGGCCAGGGCAGATCAGCTTTATTCTGGATTAGAACCGCTAAAATCGTCCGATATTGCCAATAGTGTCGATTGGATTTTGAACCAACCGCCACATGTCAATATCAACCGAGTCGAGATCATGCCGGTGCAACAAGCCCCTGGCGGACCTATTACGGCTAAAAATGGTTAAAATATTTACCTCCCCCTCTCCTGCTTTAATAGCTTGCAAGCTCTAAAATAAGTTTATCTCTCTAAACAGTTGCCCTCAAAAAAATTGGGCAGTCATTTCACCTTTCTCTGATATGATGTTTAGTATGATTCGATATTTAAGACTAAAAGTCCACCAAATTGGACGCGCCACCAAGCGCTCGCACTCTCTAAATAATTTTTTTCCAAAATTTAGAGACCGAGTCTATTGGGCGGGTGACAGGCACTCCTTTGCAAAAGCCGGATTTATAGGCATGTTTTGCATGATGCTGCCAATTCCTTTTCAAATGATACTGGGGACACTATTCGCCTATCTTCTGCGTGCAAATATTCCACTGGCCACGGCTCTAGCATGGATTACCAACCCATTAACCATGTGGCCGATTTGGTATGGTGGTTACCTGTTTGGCACTTGGGTTTTGGGCACGCCCGACCTATTCGCAGCCTCCGAGCAGATCACAATTGGCTCACAACTCTGGTTTACTGAAGTTTTCCCAATGATTTGGAAACCTTTTTTCTTAGGCAATATTTTATTGGGCACTCTTTTTGGCACCGCGACCTATCTCACGATTGGTTACTTTCATTGGTCCTATATTACTAAGCTGAGAAAAACGGTTATAAGAAGAGAGTAACCCCCTTTTTAAAACATCACTGGTTAAGGATGCTTAGCTAGTTAAAAGCGACAGGGCCTGGTCACTTCCAAGGATCTTGCCTTATACATCACAGAACACTCTCTCTTTATCGTCCCTCATTAACACCTCCTAATTACCCCCTAATTTATCAACCATTCAAATCGGGCGGCATGCTAAAATATGCCCAATTTAAATGAGTTAAGCGCACTGCTTTTCCAAACTTTACACCTAAGGTAAAAGACCCTAATGAGAACTTCCAACTTACTACTTGCCACCACTCGTGAAACCCCTGCTGACGCGGTTGTTATCAGCCATCAACTGATGCTTAGAGCAGGCATTGTTCGCCCACTCGCTGGCGGCCTATATAACTGGTTACCGTTAGGGGTGCGAGTCTTAAGAAAAGTAGAAGCCATTATTCGTGACGAGATGAACCGCGCCAATGCACAAGAAGTGTTAATGCCAGTGGTACAACCATTAGAGTTATGGGAAGAATCAGGACGTTTACAAGATTACGGTCCAGAACTGCTGCGTTTTGAAGATCGCCACGGTCGTGGTTTTGCCCTAGGCCCGACACACGAAGAGATCATTACCGACCTAGTGCGTAAAGAGATCCGTAGCTATAAGCAGTTACCTGTGACCTTCTACCAAATTCAGACCAAATTCCGCGATGAGATTCGTCCCCGTTTCGGTGTGATGCGTTCGCGCGAATTTATTATGAAAGACGCCTACTCTTTCCATATGGATCGCGAAAGTCTTGAAAAAACCTATGCCCAAATGTATGAAGCTTACAACCGTATCTTTAGCCGAATCGGTTTAGATTTTCGAGCAGTACAAGCCGACACCGGCTCCATTGGGGGCGAAGGTTCACACGAATTCCACGTCTTGGCCGAATCAGGTGAAGACGATATCGCCTTCTCAACATCGTCGGACTTTGCCGCCAATATCGAACTCGCAGAGGCCCTTGCCCCGCGCGGAGAACGTGCCCAAGCCGCCGAAACCTTAACCAAAGTAGCCACACCCAATAAACACAGCATCGAAGAGGTGTGTGACTTTTTACAGATTAAGAAAAAGAAGGCCGTTAAAACCTTGTTGGTTAAGGGCGCGACGCAAGACGCGCCAGTGGTGGCCTTAGTCGTTCGTGGTGACCATGAACTCAATGAAATCAAGGCGCAAAATTTAGAACTTGTCGCAGAGCCTTTTGAAATGGCCACCGATGAAGAGATTCTGGCCGCCGCAGGGTGTAAAGCCGGCTCTATTGGGGCTTGTGGCTTAACGATTCCGGTAATTGTTGATCGCACTGCAGCACACATGACAGATTTTGTGACCGGTGCGAATGAAGATGGTTTTCACTTCACCGGCTGTAACTGGGATAGAGATGCCACCCCTACTTTGGTGGCCGACATTCGTAATGTCGTCAAAGGCGATCCTAGCCCATGCGGTCAAGGTAAAATCCAAATCCGCCGCGGGATTGAAGTCGGGCATATTTTCCAACTGGGTAATAAATACTCAACGGCTTTAAACGCCAATGTCCAAAACGAAACGAGCCGCTCACAAATTTTAGAGATGGGCTGTTACGGTATTGGAGTCACCCGAGTGGTTGCGGCAGCGATTGAGCAAAACTACGACACCAAAGGGATTATCTGGCCAGAAAGCATCGCGCCTTTCCAAGTCAGTATCGTGCCTATGCAAATGCACAAGTCACCACGCGTGGCAGAGGTGGCAGAGTCTCTCTATCAAGAACTGACGGCCGCAGGTATCGAAGTCCTGTTCGACGACCGTAGCGAACGTCCAGGGGTTATGTTCTCCGATATGGACCTGATTGGTATTCCACACCGCATCGTTATTGGCGAGCGTGGTTTAGACAATGGCATATTGGAATACAAATATCGTCGTGATGAAAAATCTCAAGAGATCCCACAAGCCGATTTTATGGAATTTTTAATGCAAAAATTGGGTAAATAATAACCTATTGCTCACTTGGTTTCTAAACCATCAGCCTGGATAAATCCAGGCTATTTTGTTTAAAGGCTAAGATCGCTTTCAACCAAAAAACAGTATAAAAACAGAGGAAAGAACATGGAATTGAATGTCTATCTATCCGGCGAGATTCACACCGATTGGCGAGAAAAAATAAAAGAGGGTTGTGCAGAGCATAATTTAGCCATCACCTTTACTTCTGCGGTGACAGACCATGATGCTAGCGATGCCGCTGGAGATTTATTGGGGGTTGAAGACCGACCTTTCTGGCGCGATCATAAATCAGCTAAAATAAATGCCATCAGAACCAAAACACTAATAGAGCAATGTGATGTCGCCATAGTGCGTTTTGGCGATAAATACAAGCAATGGAACGCTGCGTTTGATGCAGGTTACTGCGCCGCCCTAGACACTCCTTATATTACCCTGCATGATGAA
>JBNJEY010000001.1:0-47437 GCA_051746325.1 Pseudomonadota bacterium | reverse complement strand
TTTTACTCTGTTGATAAGCGGGTGAGAAATCCAAGCCAATTTCACCTAATGCAACGACCGATTCAGAATTTAGTAGTGCTTCAAGAGAGTCAAGGGCAGAACTGCTCTGTGGCGTAACGTACCAAGGATGAATACCTAAGGCAGCATGAATATTGGGATATAAAAGGGATAATTCAAGTACGACAGACCAGTTTTCAGGAGTAACGGACATAGCAATAAATTGGGGAGTAAGATTATGTTCTCTAAAAACAGATTGGGAGTTCATAAAATCTGTGGAAGATTCAAGAAGTGAATCTAAATGACAATGAGTATCGATAATCATTTGAGGAATTTTAGGAATAAAAAAGCCGGTAAAAACCGGCTTTTTTAATGCTGATTACTCAGCAGCTTCTGTTGAAGCAGTGATCGGACGATCAACTAACTCAACAATAGCCATTGGTGCATTATCACCAGGACGGAAACCACATTTTAAAATGCGGATATATCCACCCGGACGAGTCTGGTAGCGAGGACCAAGCTCTGAAAATAACTTTGCAACCATTGCTTTATCACCTAGACGTGCCATAGCAAGACGGCGATTATGTACGCTGTCTACTTTAGCAAGTGTGATCATAGGCTCAGCAATTCCACGAAGTTCTTTCGCTTTAGCAACCGTTGTACGAATAACTTCGTGATCGATAAGCGAAGCAGACATGTTTTTAAACATTGCCTTACGGTGCGAACTATTGCGATTTAACTTACGACCTGTTTTACCATGACGCATGATAGCTTCCTTATTTTATGCTGACTCTTTACTAACCAAACTTGCTGGCGGCCAGTTCTCTAATTTAGTCCCTAAGCTCAAACCTCTTTGTGCAAGAACATCTTTGATCTCTTGCAGAGATTTTTTACCTAAGTTAGGTGTTTTAAGCAAGTGAGGTTCAGCTCTCTGTACTAAGTCACCAATATAATAGATTTGTTCTGCTTTCAGACAGTTTGCTGAACGCACAGTCAATTCTAAATCATCAACAGGTTGTAAGAAGATAGGATCAAACTCATTATCTTCTTCCTCTGGCGCTACAACTTCCTTATGCTTAAGATCAACAAAAGCATTTAGTTGATAATGTAGAACCGTTGCTGCCTGCTTAATGGCATCTTCAGGATCTAGAGTACCGTCAGTGACAATATCGATAATTAGCTTATCTAGGTCTGAACGTTGCTCAACACGTGCATTCTGAACTTCATAACTTACTGTATGAATAGGACTGAAACTCGCATCTAAACGTAAAACGCCTATTCCAGAATCTTCTTCAGTCCTTACCGCTGCTTGATAACCCATTCCTGAACGTACGGTTAGAGTCATATTCAACTCTGCACCTTCAGCGACGTGTGCTATGACATGTTCAGGGTTAGCAATTTCAGTATCGTGGTTTAGGACGATATCTGAAGCTCGAACGATCGCAGGACCCTTCTTGCTTAGCGTTAATTCCGCATGGTCTGTTGCATTAAGTTTTACAGCAACTTCTTTAAGGTTTAAAAGAATTTCAAGAACATCTTCTCTTACACCTTCAATAGAAGAATATTCGTGTAAAACACCTTCAATTTTTGCTTGTACTATAGCCCCACCAGGCATAGAAGATAATAAAATACGACGAAGCGCATTACCTAGCGTGTGTCCAAAACCACGTTCTAGAGGTTCTAACGTAACACGACTATGAAATTCGCTTTTTCTTTTAATATCAACCAAACGAGGCGTCAACAACTGTTCTAACATCTCTTGCATTCGAGGGTATCTCCGTATCAGGTTTTACTTAGAGTAAAGCTCAACGATTAGGTTTTCTGAAATATCAGAAGAAAGATCTGTACGATCAGGAAGATTTTTAAAAGTTCCTTCAAATGCAGTCTTATTCACTTCAACCCAACTAACAGTACCAGCTTGAGCATTTAAATCTAATGCAGAAGCAATACGTGTTTGATTACGTGATTTCTCTCTAATAGCAACAATATCACCAGCAGCCACTTCATAAGAAGGGATATTAACTGATTGACCGTTAACTAAAATCGATTTATGTGATACCAGCTGGCGAGCTTCAGCACGAGTCGATGCAAAGCCCATACGATATACAACGTTGTCTAGACGACTTTCAAGGATTTGCAACAAGTTTATACCCGTTGAACCTCTACGGCGATCTGCTTCTTTGTAATAAAGACGGAACTTTTTTTCTAATACGCCGTACATACGACGAACTTTTTGTTTTTCACGAAGCTGTAAACCGTATTCGGTTACTTTCTTTCGTCCTGTACCATGTTGTCCAGGTAACTGATCAATTTTACATTTTGAGTCGATGCTACGAACACCACTTTTCAAAAATAAGTCAGTACCTTCACGACGGGCAAGTTTACACTTTGGACCAATATATCTAGCCATGATTACCTCAAATATTAAACGCGACGTTTCTTAGGTGGACGGCAACCATTATGCGGAATCGGTGTTACATCAGCAATTGACGTAATTTTGAAACCTGCACCGTTTAAGCCACGAACAGCAGAGTCACGACCAGGTCCAGGACCTTTAACCATAACATCTAAGTTTTTAACACCAAAATCGTGGGCCATTTGTCCACAACGTTCTGCAGCGACCTGCGCAGCAAAAGGCGTACTTTTACGTGATCCACGGAAACCGCTTCCACCTGAAGTAGCCCAGCACAGTGTATTACCCTGGCGGTCTGTGATAGTCACAATTGTGTTGTTAAAACTAGCGTGAACATGTGCTACTGCATCTGTCACAACCTGTTTTACTTTCTTTTTAACACGCGAATTTGCTTTTGCTTTAGCCATAATCTTCTCTCGCAATTATGCGTTATCTCTTAATAGGTCTTACAGGACCTTTACGAGTACGTGCATTAGTTTTTGTACGTTGCCCACGCATTGGTAGACTACGACGATGACGAATTCCGCGGTAACAACCCATGTCCATTAATCGCTTAATGTTCATAGATACTTCACGACGAAGATCACCTTCAATTTTAAATTTTGTCACTTCTGAACGAAGTGCTTCTAACTGAACTTCAGTTAGTTCTCGAACTTTAGTAGATGGCTCCAAACCAACAGTAGCACAAAGTGCTTTTGCGGTAGTTGAACCAACCCCGTAGATCGAAGTCAAACCGATAACAATATGCTTGTTAACTGGAATGTTTACACCGGCAATACGTGCCATAGTGCGCTCCCTTTAAATCCATCTACTGAAAAACAGAGAATTATACTCGCCTTTCAGACTAAATACTAGGGCAATAACCAAATTGGTTATCGACCCTTGCGTTTTGATTTTTTCATCATGCCTGCATACTGTGTCGACTGCATTTGAGCTTGAATTGATGTCATGAAATCCATAACAACAATAACAATGATCAGTAGTGATGTTCCGCCAAAATAGAACGGGACATTCCAGTAAAGAATTAAGAACTCAGGTAACAAGCAAACCGCTGTAATATAAATCGCACCCGCTAAGGTTAAGCGACCCATAATACCGTCAATGTGACGTGCTGTTTGAGCACCTGGTCTAATCCCTGGTAAATAGGCACCAGATTTTCTTAAGTTGTCTGCTGTTTCCTTAGGATTGAAAACAATCGCTGTATAGAAGAAACAGAAGAAAATAATCGCAATTGCATAAAGCAAAACATAAAGAGGCTGCCCAGGGGACATTGTAGTTGCAATATCCTTTAACCAACCCATACCTTCAGCAGCACCGAACCAGCCACCAAGGGTCGCTGGAAACAAGATGATACTAGAAGCAAAGATAGGAGGAATAACCCCAGCCATGTTTAACTTTAATGGTAAGTGAGACTCTTGACCGCCGTAATGTCTATTACTACGCGATTTCTGCGCATAATGGACTGGGATACGACGTTGCCCGCGTTCTACAAAGACAACGAAAGCAATCACTGCAAAAATAAGTGCCAGTAAAACAAACACTGTTATTGCGTGAAGAGCACCTGTATTCACTTGTTCGAATGTACCACCCAAAGCGGAGGGTAATCCAGCAACAATCCCCGCAAAGATAATCAGTGAAATACCGTTACCTATGCCGCGCTCAGTGATTTGCTCACCAAGCCACATTAAGAAGATTGTTCCACCAACAAGCGTCACAACTGCAGTCAATCTAAAGAGCAGACCGGGGTCTACCACAACAGACATACCATTAATATTTTGAGATTCTAAAGCAATTGCGACACCTAACGCCTGGAACGTTGCCAAAACAACGGTACCGTAACGTGTGTATTGAGTGATTTTGCGGCGACCCTGCTCTCCATCCTTCTTTAATTGTTCTAAAGAAGGCGATACCACGGTTAATAACTGCATAATAATAGAGGCAGATATATAAGGCATAATACCTAATGCAAAGATCGATAAACGCTCAAGAGCACCACCCGAAAACATGTTAAACATGTCTAGAATCGTACCCTTTTGCTGTTCAAACATCGCAGCTAATGCAATTGGGTCAATAGACGGCACAGGTATATGTGTACCTAGTCTAAAGACGACGATCGCCCCAAGAACAAATAAGATCTTGTTCTTTAAATCACTCATACCTGATGTTGCAACAGAACTATTCATATTAAGCCTCTACAGTACCGCCAGCTGCTTCGATTGCTGCTAGAGCACCCGCAGTAGCCTTAATACCAGATAACTTAACTGCTTTAGTGATTTCACCTGAGCAGACAACTTTAACAACTTTAATTTTGTCGCTGATAAGATCAGCGGCTTTCAAAGCTGCAATATCAATAACATCCGCTTCAATTTTAGCTAATAAATCAAGGCGAATCTCTGTTGCATATGTAGCCTTTCTTGATCTGAAGCCAACCTTAGGAAGTCTTCTTTGAAGAGGCATCTGCCCACCTTCAAAACCGATTCTAGGCATACCACCAGAACGAGATTTCTGACCTTTATGACCACGTCCACCCATCTTACCCCAGCCAGAGCCCTGGCCGCGTGCGACGCGCTTTCTTTCAGATTTAGAACCTTCTGCTGGTTTTAGAGTATTAAGTTGCATTTTAAGCTTCCTCTACCTTTAGCAAATAGTGAACCTTATTAATCATTCCACGATTTTCTGGAGTATCAATAACGCTAACCGTTTGGTGCATCCTTCTTAGACCAAGCCCAGACACACATGCTCTGTGATTTGGTAAACGACCAATGGTGCTTTTTACCAATGTCACTGTGACATATTTTTTATCTGACATATTACTCACCTAAAATTTGACCGACTGTTTTACCGCGTTTAGCTGCAGCATGTTCAGGACTAGAAATACTAACTAAAGCATTAACAGTTGAACGTACAACGTTTACAGGGCGTGTAGTGCCGATACATTTTGAAAGTACGTTTTTAACACCTGCAGCTTCTAATACTGCACGCATAGCACCACCAGCAATAACACCAGTACCTTCAGACGCAGGGAGCATAACAATGTTAACAGCACCTTGCTTGAAGTTGATTGGGTATTGGATAGTTCCATCATTAAGATGGATATCTTTCATGTTACGACGAGCTTTTTCCATGGCTTTTTTGATCGCGATAGGAACCTCAGCAGCTTTACCGCTACCGAACCCGACCTGACCATCACCATCACCAACGACTGCTAGTGCTGAAAAACTAAATACACGTCCACCTTTTACAACCTTGGCAACACGACGAATGTCTACTAACTTTTCAATCATTCCATCGTCTTGTAATTCACGTGAAGACATATTTTATCCTTCCTTTAAAATTCAAGACCGCTTGCACGGGCTGAGTCTGCTAATTCTTGGATACGGCCGTGGTATTTAAACCCTGAACGATCAAAAGCAACAGTTGTTACACCAGCTGTCTTTGCTTTTTCAGCGATTGATTTACCAACAGCTTTAGCAGCATCTTTGTTACCAGTGTTGCTGATTTCTTTCTTAACGTCCGCTTGAACGGTAGAGCATGAAGCAATAACTTCGGTGCCATTAGCTGAGATCAGCTGAGCGTATATGTGCTGAGATGTACGATGAACGCACAATCTTGGCACTTGTAGCTCAATAATTTTGGCACGAGTTTTCTTAGCTCTACGAAGACGGGCTGTTTTCTTATTCATATCAACTTCCAGCTTTATTTCTTCTTAGCTTCTTTACGTAAAATACGCTCATCAGCATACTTAACACCCTTACCTTTATAAGGTTCAGGTGGGCGGTATGCACGAATCTCAGCAGCAACTTGTCCAACAACTTGCTTGTCCGCGCCTTTTACAACGATTTCTGTTTGTGACGGGGTTTCAATAGTGATGCCAGCCGGTATAGCATGCTTCACCGGGTGCGAAAAACCAAGAGTCAAATCTAAAACATTGCCCTCAGCTTTTGCACGGTAACCAACACCAACCAACTGTAGCTTCTTCTCAAAACCATCTGTAACACCAACAACCATACTGTTAATGATCGAACGAGCTGTACCAGCTTGAGCCCAACCGTTTGAAGTATCGTTGACAGGTGAACAACTTACTTGACCGTCTTCAGACTTAAACGCGACGGCTGCATTAAACTTTTTAGTCAATGAAGCCTTAGCGCCTTTTACCGTTACTTCTGTACCATCAAATGTAACTTCTACATTTGCAGGGACTACAACAGCAGCTTTTGCAATTCTAGACATAATATATTCCTTATGCTACGTAGCAAATAACTTCGCCACCAACACCCGCTTGGCGAGCGTCACGGTCAGTCATAATACCTTTAGACGTTGAAATTACAGCGATACCAAGACCACCAATTACATTAGGTAACTCGTCTTTGTTTTTATAAACACGTAAACCTGGACGGCTAACACGTTTAATCATATCAATAACAGGGTTCCCATCAAAATACTTTAGGTCAACTGATAATTCAGCCTTCCCTTTCCCTTCATCTTCTTTAATACTGAATGTTGAAATATAACCTTCTGCAGTCAAAACTTTAGCTAATGCTACTTTAAGCTTTGAAGAAGGCATATTTACTTTTACGTGACCAGCCATTTGGCCGTTACGAATTCGTGTCAACATATCAGCAACTGGATCAGACATACTCATAGATAATTATCCTTACCAACTAGCTTTTCTTAAACCAGGTATATCACCTTGCATTGCTAATTCTCTTAGCATGTTACGTGATAAACCAAACTTTTTATAAACACCGTGAGGGCGTCCAGTCATACGACAACGATTACGCTGACGAACTGGCGAAGCATTACGAGGAAGAGCTGATAGCTTATCCATTGCTTCCATACGCTCTTCAAAACTAAGTGCCATGTCTACTGATGCTGTTTTTAACGCATCACGTTTAGTAGCAAATTTTGCTACCATCTTTGCACGCTTTTTTTCACGTTCAATCATTGATTGCTTAGCCATCAGTGAACCCCTATTTCGTGAATGGAAAATTAAAGGCTTCTAAAAGAGCTTTCGCCTCATCATTCGTATTTGCAGTCGTGACAATGTTAATATCCATACCGCGGATCTTGTCAATCTTATCAAATTCGATTTCAGGGAAAATAATTTGCTCTTTAATACCTAGGTTGTAGTTTCCACGACCATCAAATGCTTTCGGGTTAACACCACGAAAATCTCTTACACGAGGCAGTGAGATATTGATTAGACGATCGAGAAATTCATACATCTTGGCACCACGTAAAGTTACTTTGCAACCTAACGGATAACCATCACGAACTTTAAAACTAGCGACAGATTTACGTGCCAATGTTTTAACTGCTTTCTGACCTGAAATTGCTTCCATATCAGAGACTGCGTGATCTAGGACCTTCTTATCGCCAATTGCTTCACCAACACCCATATTGATTGTAATTTTAATCAACTTAGGTGCTTGCATTGGAGACTTATAACCAAATTTCTCTACTAAATTAGTAATAACTTGGTCTTGATATACTTTCTGTAAACTTGCCATTTTCTACCCTATATTAAGCGTCGATCGCTTTACCAGTAGATTTAAAAAAGCGGATTTTAGAATCCCCTTCAACTTTAATACCGACTTTACCAGCCTTATTAGTCTCAGGATTTACCAAAGCCACATTTGAGGCATCAATAGGCATCTCTTTTGAAAGAATCCCACCTTGAGCACCCGTCTGAGGGTCACCCTTAGTGTGTTTCTTAACTAAATTAATACCATCAACTAGAACCTTACCGTTAGTCTGGACAACAGAAATAGAACCTCTTTTCCCTTTGTCCTTACCAGTAGTTACGATAACTTCATCACCTTTCTTTAAACGATTCATACCTTCTTCCTTATAGTACTTCAGGAGCTAATGAAACAATTTTCATAAATCTTTCATTACGCAGCTCGCGAGTTACAGGTCCGAAGATACGTGTTCCAACAGGCTCTAACTTAGCATTAAGCATAACAGCAGCATTGCCATCAAACTTAATCAAAGAGCCGTCAGGACGTCTAACACCTTTAGCAGTACGAACTACTACAGCATTATAGACATCACCTTTCTTCACTTTTCCGCGAGGTGCTGCTTCTTTAACACTCACTTTAATAACGTCACCAACACTAGCGTAACGACGTTTTGATCCGCCTAACACTTTAATGCATTGGACGCGTCGTGCTCCGCTGTTATCAGCAACATCAAGCACTGTTTGCATCTGAATCATGGTGGTACTCCATCCATAAAAAATAAAAATTACTTACAGCACAAAAACCACCTAAAAGAGTAGTTCCTGAAACAAATCAGGCTGACTCTTTAGAGTGGCTTTATTCATTTCGGGAATTATAACAGAACAACTCCCGGAATGCTATAAAAGTTAAATCTTAGCTTTACTATCAATACTTACTAATGTCCAAGATTTGCTTTTTGACAAAGGTCTACATTCCTGAATGGTGACTGTATCGCCAACACCACAAATGTTTTCAGCATCATGAGCCATAACTTTAGTAGATTTTCTAATAAATTTTTTGTACTTAGCATGCTTAACGTAGCGTGAAGTATTAACAACGATTGAATCTTGCATACCGTTACTAGCAACAACACCTTGCATTGTACGAGCTTTCTTTTCTTGACCAGTCATCTTTATACACTCACTTTTTGACGAATGATGGTTTTAACTCTGGCAATTGAACGACGTACTTTTTTCAATTGAGAAGAGTTAGATAACTGACTAGTTGCATTTTGCATTCTTAGATTGAATTGCTCTTTTAATAAATTAAGCAATTCTGTTCTTAGCTCATCAACTGGCTTTTCATTTAATTCTTTAGCAGTCATTTACATCACCGTTTTCGTTACAACTTGTGTTTTAAAAGGTAGCTTAGCGGCAGCAAGCGCGAACGCTTCTTTAGCAAGCTTCTCATCAACACCCTGAATCTCGTATAAAACACGACCAGGCTGAATCTGGGCTACCCAATACTCAACACTCCCCTTACCTTTACCCATACGAACCTCAAGAGGTTTATTAGTAATCGGCTTATCCGGGAATACTCGAATCCAAATTTTTGCACCACGCTTTACGTGACGAGTCATAACACGACGACCAGCTTCGATCTGACGTGAAGTCATTCTTCCGCGCTCTAAGGCTTTAAGACCGAAATCACCGAAGCTAACTTTGTTTCCGACTTGCGCCAAACCACGGTTACGTCCTTTGTGTACTTTTCTAAATTTAGTACGTTTAGGCATTAACATAGTTAGTTATCCTTTTAGTTACGGCCTTTCTTGCCCTTAGATGGTGCATTATCTGTTAATGATAATTTACCAAGTTTCTCGCCCTTGAAGATCCATACTTTTACGCCAATCTTGCCATAAGTTGTATTTGCTTCGAAGGTTGAATAATCAATATCAGCACGAAAGGTATGAAGAGGTACACGACCTTCTCTATACCACTCGCCACGTGCAATATCGGTACCATTTAAACGACCAGAAACCGCAACCTTGATTCCTTGAGCGCCTAGGCGCATCGCATTACCTACGGCACGCTTCATTGCACGTCGAAATTGGATACGCTTCTCTAGTTGCTGGGCAATGCCCTCTGCAACAAGCTTAGAGTCCAACTCTGGCGTTTTAATTTCTTCAACATTAAGACTAACTTGCATACCCGTCATTTTAGACAAAGACTGCTTTAGCTTCTCAATATCCTCACCCTTCTTACCAATAACAACACCTGGACGAGCAGTATGGATCGTTACACGAACTCCATTTGCTACACGCTCAATGTGAATTTTACTGATAGAAGCATGACCAAGCTTACTGTGTAGTTCTTTGCGAATTTCAACATCACTGACAAGAAAATCAGAAAAGTTTTTACTATCCGCGTACCAACGTGCATTCCAATCTTTACTAATTCCAAGACGAATGCCAATAGGATGTACTTTTTGACCCATTCTGATTCTCCTTACTTTTCGCCAACTGTAACAGTAATGTGACTGATACGTTTTAAAATACGGTTACCACGACCCTTAGCACGAGCGCGCATGCGCTTCATGATAGGGCCCGCATCAACAGATGCTGCAGTAACTACTAATTCATCAATATCAGCGCCTTCATTATTTTCGGCGTTGGCGATGGCTGAATTTAAAACCGCTTTGATTAAATCAGCTGCTTTCTTGTCGCTGAACGACAGGATGTTGATAGCAGTTTCAATATCTTTACCACGGATCTGATCAACGACTAAGCGCGCTTTCTGAGGAGAAATGCGGGCAAACTTATGAGTTGCACTAACTTGCATGTTATTCTCCTATTATCGCTTAGATTTCTTATCCGCGGAATGACCACGGTAAGTACGAGTTAATGAAAACTCGCCAAATTTATGACCAACCATGTTTTCAGATACGAAAACTGGAATATGCTCTTTACCATTGTGAACTGCGATTGTAAGACCAATCATATCAGGAAGAATCATAGATCTTCTTGACCAAGTTTTAATGGGACGTTTATTACCAGATTCTTGCGCCTCGATCACTTTCTTATACAAGTGATGATCAACAAAAGGTCCTTTTTTAACTGAACGTGGCATCAGTGTCCTTCCTTATTTTTTGTTACGACGACGTACGATCATTCCATCAGTACGCTTATTGCTACGAGTCTTCTTACCTTTAGTAGGAACACCCCATGGAGTACATGGGTTACGCCCACCAGAAGTACGACCTTCACCACCACCATGCGGGTGATCAACAGGGTTCATTGCCACACCACGAACGGTAGGACGAACACCACGCCAGCGCGAAGCACCAGCCTTACCTAGCTTACGAAGGCTATGCTCAGCATTACCAACTGCACCGATAGTCGCCTTACACTCTGCAAGGATTTTACGCATTTCACCTGAACGAAGTCTAAGTAAAACGTAAGCACCATCCTTACCAGCGAGAGAGGCAGATACACCGGCACTACGTGCAATTTGCGCACCTTTTCCAGGACGCATTTCTACGTTATGGACAACAGTACCTATAGGAATATTTCTAAGCGGTAAGCAGTTGCCTGGCTTAATCGCAACGTGATCACCTGTCTCAACAAGATCACCCGCTGCCAAATATCTAGGAGCAATAATATAAGACCATTCCCCATCTGCATGCTTAAGCAATGCAATATGTGCTGAACGGTTAGGATCATACTCAAGGTGCTCAACAGTTGCAGGAACGCCTACCTTAGTACGCTTAAAATCAACCATACGGTAATGCTGCTTGTGTCCGCCACCGTGATGACGAACAGTGATACGACCGTTGTTATTACGACCACCAGACTTTGATTTCTTCTCTAGTAACGCTGCGTGAGGCTTACCTTTATGCAATGTCGGCTCAAGAATATGAACCATAAAACGACGACCTGGAGAAGTCGGTTTAGACTTTTTAATAATTGCCATGTTGTAACTCCTTACTCAGCAGCCGAAAAATCGATTTCTTGGCCAGCTGCCAAACGCACGATTGCCTTACGGATACCGTTACGTTGACCTTGACGACCTTTAAAGATTTTACGCTTACCTTTAATGTTGATCATGTTAACAGACTGAACCTTTACATCAAATAAAGACTCAACTGCCTGCTTGACTTCAGTTTTCGTTGCTGTTGGCTCAACTTTAAACACATACTGCTCACGAGTGTCTGCAAGGGTTGCAGCTTTCTCGGAGATATGCGGAGCTAGCAAAACCTTTAGAATTCTTTCTTGATTCATGCTAATTGCTCCTCTAGTTGTTTAACAGCACCTTGAGTCATTACAACATTCTTGAAACCAATTAAACTAACTGGATCAATTGAAGCAACATCACAAACATCAGCGCTATAAAGATTACGAACTGACAAATATAAATACTCATCAAAACCTTCAGTGATAACCAAAGCGTCCGTCACGTTTAACTGTGCTAACTTAGCTTTAAATTCTTTTGTCTTAGGCGCGTCTACCTTGAAGTCATCGACAACAATAAGACGTCCAGAGCGATTTAACTCAGCAACAATAGATTTCATCGCACCGCGATACATCTTTTTGTTCACTTTCTGTGAAAAATCACGGTTATGACCTGGGAACGTACGACCACCACCAACCCAAATAGGGCCACGGCTAGTACCAGCACGAGCTCGACCAGTTCCTTTTTGATTCCAAGGCTTAGCACCACCACCACTGACAGCTGCACGGTTTTTCTGAGCCTTAGTACCTTGACGGCCGCCGCTCATATATGCAGTTACAACTTGGTGAACAAGTGCTTCATTGAATTCTGTACCAAACAAAGCTGGAGAAACGGAAACTGTTCCATTCTCTTTGCCCGTTGCTAATTCGATTAATTTTAATTCCATAATGCCCACCTTACTTAACAGCTTTACGAACAATAACAGTACTATTTTTAGCGCCAGGGATTGCACCCTTAATCAATAACAGATTATTTTCTGCATCAACTCTCACTAAATCTAGGTTCTGTGTTGTTTGACGAACATCACCCATATGTCCAGACATTTTCTTACCTTTGAAAACGCGACCTGGAGTTTGGTTTTGCCCGATTGAACCGTTAGAACGGTGAGAAATAGAGTTACCGTGTGTTGCATCTTGCATCGTAAAGTTATGACGCTTAATACCACCCTGGAAACCTTTACCCTTGGTTGTCCCAGTAACATCTACTACAGGAACTTCGTTGAAACGTTCAACAGTAAGCTCTGAACCTACTTCTAAACCTTCAGCTTCAGTAGCTGAATCAACACGAAACTCCCACAAACCTCTTCCAGCTTCAACACCTGCTTTCGCAAACTGTCCAGCTGCTGGCTTGTTAACACGTCCAGCGTGCACAGAACCAGTTGTAACTTGAATTGCAGAATAACCGTCAGTTTCAAGCGTTTTGACTTGAGTGATGCGGTTCGCTTGAACCTCTACAACCGTTACCGGAGTAGATACACCATTCTCATCAAACACACGAGTCATGCCGATTTTCTTACCAATGATACCAATACTCATACCATTTCCTTATTTATTATTTATTGCCCATCATAACGATTGATGATCGGCTAAATCACGATTAACGTAACTCTAATTGAACATCTACACCAGCAGCCAAATCTAGTTTCATCAATGCATCAACAGTCTTTTCTGTTGGATCAACAATATCTAGCAGACGCTTGTGAGTACGAATTTCATACTGATCACGAGCATCTTTATTGACGTGAGGTGAGACTAGGATCGTGAAACGTTCTTTACGAGTCGGCATCGGAATAGGTCCACGCACTTGTGCACCCGTTCTTTTTGCTGTTTCAGTAATTTCACGAGCAGACTGATCGATTAAACGATGGTCAAATGCTTTTAAGCGAATACGAATATTCTGGGTAGCCATAATCTCGGTCTCATTTATTTACATAATAGAAAAGCACGCAAAATCAATGCATGCGAACTAAGGGGGCGGATTATAGCAACATAATCCAATTAAAACAACCCCTTATTATAGATACAAAAAAAGAGGGCATATAGCCCTCTTTTTTATGAAACAAGCGTTATTTAGTCAAGAATTCTTGCTACAACACCTGCACCAACAGTACGTCCACCTTCACGAATGGCAAAACGAAGTCCGTCATTCATTGCGATTGGATTAATTAACTCTACTGTCATTTGTACGTTATCACCTGGCATAACCATCTCTGTGCCTTCTGGCAAGGTAC
The DNA here is from genome assembly GCA_051746325.1 of Pseudomonadota bacterium. Lineage (GTDB taxonomy): Bacteria > Pseudomonadota > Gammaproteobacteria > Thiomicrospirales > Thiomicrospiraceae > Thiomicrorhabdus. The sequence continues at coordinate 33,349 of JBNJEY010000001.1, read as the reverse complement.
ACGCGCCAGTCACATCCGTTGTACGGAAGTAGAACTGTGGACGGTAACCTTGGAAGAATGGAGTATGACGTCCACCTTCATCTTTGGAAAGTACATAGATCTCTGCCTCGAACTTAGAGTGCGGAGTGATTGTACCTTTATGTGCCAATACTTGACCACGCTCGATATCTTCACGCTTAGTACCACGTAAAAGGATACCAACGTTATCACCAGCTTGACCTTGATCAAGAAGCTTACGGAACATCTCTACACCAGTCACTGTTGTTTCAGTGGTTGGGCGGATACCGATAATTTGAATCACTTCACCAACTTTAACAACACCCGACTCGATACGTCCTGTTGCTACCGTTCCACGACCTTGAATTGAGAAGATATCTTCTACTGGCATTAGGAATGGCTTGTCCGTCTCACGAACTGGATCTGGAATATATGAATCTAAAGCATCGACTAAACGCTCTACTGAAGGTGCACCGATTTCAGACTGGTCATCAGCAATGGCCAATGTCGCTGAACCGATAATGACTGGAGTGTCGTCACCTGGGAATTCGTACATATCAAGAAGTTCGCGAACTTCCATCTCAACTAGCTCTAGTAACTCTTCATCATCAACCATATCGGCTTTGTTTAGGAAAACAACGATATATGGAACACCGACCTGACGTGAAAGTAGAATGTGCTCACGTGTCTGAGGCATTGGGCCGTCAGCAGCTGAACAGACTAGGATTGCGCCATCCATCTGTGCGGCACCTGTAATCATGTTTTTAACATAATCGGCGTGACCTGGGCAATCTACGTGTGCATAGTGACGAGTCTCAGACTCATACTCAACGTGAGAAGTCGAGATAGTAATACCACGCGCTCTTTCTTCTGGTGCGTTATCGATAGATGCGAAATCTTTAACATCTCCACCGTACTTTCTACCTTGTACAATTGTCAGTGCTGCTGTAAGAGTTGTCTTACCGTGATCGACGTGACCAATAGTACCAACGTTTACGTGAAGTTTATCACGTGAAAACTTAGCTTTTGCCATTTTAAAATACCTATATTAAGCAAGGACCTCGCTACAAAACGAGGCCTAAATAATTAAATTGATTAAGAACCTTTTTTGGCACTCGTCATAATTTCATCTTGGATGTTTTTAGGTGCATGATTGTATTTCATAAAAGCCATACTATAGTTAGCACGACCCTGAGTCAATGAACGCATAGAGTTTGAATAACCAAACATCTCAGACAATGGAACTTCAGCTTTAATGCACTTACCTGCAGGAATATCAGACATACTTGTTACGAGCCCACGGCGTCTATTCAAATCACCGATAATATCACCCATGTAATCTTCAGGAGTTGTAACCTCTACATCCATAATTGGCTCAAGAATAACGGCATCCGCTGCTGCCACACCATTCTTAATACCCATTCCCGCAGCAACCGAGAACGCCATTTCATTGGAATCAACATCATGATATGAACCATCGATTAACTCGACACTTACATCCACCATAGGGAATCCTGCAAGCACACCATTCTCAAGCTGAGCTTTAGCACCTTTCTCTACAGCACCGACATATTCACGAGGCACCGAACCACCAACAGTACTGTTGATAAATTCAAAACCTTCGCCAGGCTCACGAGGCTTCATTTTAAAGACAACATGACCATACTGACCACGTCCACCAGACTGACGTACAAACTTACCATCAACCTCAACCTCTTTAGTAATTGTTTCACGATAAGAAACTTGAGGTGCACCAACGTTAGCTTCAACGCCGAATTCACGCTTCATACGATCTACAATGATATCGAGATGCAATTCACCCATACCAGAGATGATAGTCTGACCTGTTTCTTCATCAGAATGCACACGGAAAGAAGGATCTTCCGCAGCAAGCTTTTGCAGTGCAATACCCATCTTCTCTTGATCAGGCTTAGTTTTCGGCTCGATCGCGATTGAGATAACTGGATCAGGAAATTCCATACGCTCAAGTACGATTTTGTTATCTGGATCACACAGAGTATCACCTGTTGTTGTAGCCTTAAGACCTACTGCACAAGCGATTTCACCCGTTCTTACTTCTTTAATCTCTTCACGCGAGTTTGAGTGCATCTGCAACAAACGACCGACACGCTCACGCTTCTCTTTAGTAGAGTTATAAACAGGACTACCCGCTGCTAGGAAACCTGAATAAACACGGAAGAACGTTAGTGTACCAACATATGGATCCGTCATAATCTTAAACGCCAAAGAAGAAAATGGTTCATCATCTGATGGATTACGTACCGAAGGCGTTCCATTCTCCAACTCTCCCGCAATAGGCGGAACATCTAGTGGAGAAGGCATATAGTCAATAACACCATCAAGCAGAGTTTGAACACCTTTATTCTTAAAGGCAGAACCACAGAACATTGGAACGATTTCAACCGAGACACAACGAAGACGGATACCCATCTTAATCTCATCTTCTGTTAACTCTCCACCCTCAAGATACTTATCCATAAGTTCTTCAGTTGCTTCTGCAGCAGCTTCAATCATTTTTTCGCGCCATTCATTGGCTTCGTCGACCATATCAGCCGGAATTTCTTCATATCGAAACTCCCTACCCATATTTTCTTCTTCCCAATAAACAGCTTTCATTTTAACTAAATCAACCACACCGCGAAAAGTCTCTTCAGCACCGATAGGCAATTGCATTGGAACAGGGTGAGCGCCTAGACGATCAATCACCATCTGGTTAACATTAAGAAAATTAGCTCCAGCACGATCCATCTTGTTTACGAAACCCATACGTGGCACGCCATACTTATCCGCTTGACGCCATACAGTTTCAGACTGAGGCTCAACACCACTTACTGAACAGAAACATGTTACCGCACCATCTAATACACGCAATGAACGCTCTACTTCGATTGTGAAATCAACGTGACCTGGAGTATCAATAATATTGATACGGTGCTTTGGATACTGCTTAGCCATCCCGCTCCAGTGACAAGTCGTTGCAGCAGATGTGATTGTGATTCCACGCTCTTGCTCTTGTTCCATCCAATCCATCGTTGCACCACCATCATGTACCTCACCAATTTTATGAGAAACACCTGTATAGTACAAAATACGTTCAGTTGTTGTTGTCTTACCCGCATCGATGTGCGCCATAATACCGATATTACGGTATTGATTTAAAGGGGTTGTACGTGCCACTTTAATAACCTTTTTTAATTTGTACAAAAAATAAAGGCCCTAAGAAGGGCCTAATCAGATTACCAACGGAAATGAGAGAAGGCTTTATTTGCCTCGGCCATTCTGTGAGTATCTTCTTTTTTCTTAACTGCAGAACCACGACCCTCAAGAGCATCACCAAGTTCTCCCGCTAAACGCAACATCATACCTTTCTCGCTACGTTTACGAGCAGCATCAACCGTCCAACGCATAGCTAAAGCTATTTTACGTTCTGGGCGAACTTCTACTGGAACCTGATACGTTGCACCACCAACACGACGAGATTTAACTTCGACCATCGGGCCAACATTCTCTAGTGCCTCTTGTAAAAATGCAGCGTGGTCGCCACCATTTTTACGCTCAACAACAACGTCTAACGCATCATAAACAATCTTTTCAGCAATCGCTTTTTTACCACTGACCATAATCATATTTACAAACTTAGTTAGCGTTAAATTGCCGAACTTAGGATCAGGCAGAACCTGTCTTTTTGGTATTTCTCTTCTTCTTGCCATTCTTAACTCTTCCGGTATAAATATTACACAAAACTGCAAATCGCATGTTAAAAGTTAATTACTAACCTTTAGGACGCTTTGCACCGTACTTCGAACGACCTTGTCTACGCTCAGAAACGCCAGAGCAATCTAATGCTCCACGAACTGTATGGTAACGTACACCAGGTAAATCTTTAACACGACCACCACGGATAAGAATAACCGAGTGCTCTTGCAAGTTATGACCTTCACCACCAATATAGGAAGCTACTTCATAACCATTTGTTAATCGTACACGCGCAACTTTACGCAGAGCAGAGTTAGGCTTCTTAGGGGTCGTTGTATAAACACGCGTACAAACACCGCGACGCTGAGGACAAGCCTCTAACGCTGCAACGTTTGAAATCTTACGTTTATCTTTACGCGGCTTACGCACCAACTGGTTAATAGTCGCCATTCTTTTTCTCCAAATTTGAGATTAACTCTAACTTTAATACGAATTGCGGACCAATCTTTTAGCCCGCACATAAGGATAGAGGATTCTAAAGGCCTAAACAACATAAGTCAAGCATTAACTACTTGAAATGATTTAGATTAGCCTTCGTCCTCTGTGATTACTTCTTCTACTACATCTGCACTAGTCAGCTCAACAACTTCATCAACGGTTTCAGAAGTTTCTTCCGTTTTCATAAAGACTTGTAACTCTTCTGCAGCTTTCTCAGCAGCCTTTCTTCTAGCTTGGTGATAGGCGAAACCTGTACCAGCTGGAATCAAGCGACCAACAATAACATTTTCCTTCAAACCAACCAATCTATCACGCTTGCCACTTACAGCAGCTTCCGTTAATACACGTGTTGTTTCTTGGAATGAAGCGGCTGAGATAAATGACTCAGTCGCCAATGATGCTTTAGTGATCCCTAACAAGACACGATCGTAGGTGGCTTCAATCTCACCCGCTTCACGAGCCTGCTCATTTAGACGAAGTACTTTAGAGTACTCCGTTTGCTCACCTTTAATAAGACCAGTATCACCAACAGTTTTAATTTCAACTTTGCGAAGCATTTGACGAACAATTGTCTCAATATGCTTATCATTGATTTTTACACCCTGTAAACGATATACATCCTGGACTTCGTCCACAATATACTCAGCAAGTTTTTTAATGCCCAATAAACGTAGGATATCATGAGGATTAGGATTACCATCAACAACGATATCCCCTTTCTCTACACGCTCACCTTCAAAAACACTCACCTTACGCCACTTAGGAATCAAGTCCTCATACTGTTCACCACTATCTTGGGTAATAACAAGACGCTGCTTACCTTTGGTTTCTTTACCAAAACCAACTACACCAGATACTTCTGCCATAATAGAAGGCTCTTTAGGCTGACGCGCTTCAAATAAGTCAGCAACGCGTGGAAGACCACCAGTGATATCCTTATTTTTAGAAGATGCTTGAGGTATACGCGCGAGTACTTGACCAGCACCGATCTCTGCATTTTCTTGAATAACAACAACACCGTTTTCTGGTAAGTAATATATAGCTGGTGTCTGCGTACCTGGGAAGTTTATAGGTTCTCCAGCGGCACTGACCAATGCTATAAACGGACGAGCTTCTTTCGCAGCAGTAGCACGCTCTTTCGCGTCCTTAACCACGTAAGTTGTCAAACCCGTTAACTCATCAACAGTCTCTTCAACTGCACCTTCAAAGTTACCAAAGATTGCTTGACCAGAAACTTCAGTTATAACTGGGTGAGTATGCGGATCCCACTGAGCAAGTATCTCACCAGCCGTAATTGAACCACCATCTTTAACCGTCAACACACTACCATATTGGATTTTATAACGCTCTTGCTCACGACCTGTTTCATCTAGGATAGAAACCACACCAGAACGAGATGTAACTACAATTTGACCATCAGGGTTAGTAATTGTTTTAATTGCGTCATACTTAACGGTACCAGCATGCTTAACTTCAATCTGACTTTGTGCCGCTGAGCCGGATGCCGTACCACCTATATGGAAAGTACGCATTGTCAGCTGAGTACCAGGCTCGCCGATAGACTGAGCTGCCATAACACCGACTGCCTCACCCATATTAACCAAATGACCACGAGCCAAGTCACGACCATAACACTGTTGACAAATACCAAATTTGGTTTCACAAGTCATAGGTGAACGTACAAGGATATGATCGATACCATTAGCATCAATGACTCCTGCAATCTTCTCATCTATTAAAGTACCATTAGCAATCAATAACTTGTCATCGCGAGTCATTACATCTTCATTAGTGTAACGTCCTAAAACTCTGACATTTAGAGTTTCGACGACATCTCCACCTTCAACATGGGCTTTCATTAAGACACCCGCTTCGGTACCACAATTACGTTCTCGAACAACAACGTCTTGTGCTACATCTACCAAACGACGAGTCAGATAACCAGAGTTAGCTGTCTTCAATGCCGTATCAGCCAGACCTTTACGTGCCCCGTGTGTCGAAATAAAGTACTGAAGTACATTTAAACCTTCACGGAAGTTAGCTGTAATCGGTGTTTCAATGATCGACCCATCAGGCTTAGCCATCAGACCACGCATTCCACCTAGCTGACGCATCTGAGCAACGGAACCACGAGCACCAGAATCTGCCATCATGTAAACAGAGTTAAATGAAGTTTGTTGAATCTCATTGCCTTTAGCATCTATAACGGTTTCAAACTGGAGTTCTTGCATCATTGCTTTAGTCACTAACTCATTTGTGTGAGACCAAATATCAACAACCTTGTTATAACGCTCCCCTTCTGTTACCAAACCTTGTGAAAACTGACTCTGAATCTCTTCTACCTGAGCTTCCGCACGATTGATAATACCTGCTTTCTCATCCGGAATTAACATATCGTCAGAACAGAAGGATAGACCTCCCATTGTCGACCATTTAAAACCAGCATACATTAACTGATCCGCAAAAATAACAGTCTCTTTAGGACCTAATACTCGGTAACAAGTATTCAAGACAGTACTAATGTTCTTCTTGGTTAAGTTAAGGTTCAATAGGTCAAAACTCAAACCCTTAGGCAAAATTCTTGAAATAATTGCTCGTCCAACAGTGGTATCAACAATACGGGTTGCTACACTCTCAGTCCCTTCATCATCAACTAATGTTTCAACAAACTTAAGCTTTATTTTTGTGTGAATATGCACAACATTCGCATCTAAAGCTCGCTGAACTTCTTGCCAGCTAGAAAACGCCATACCTTCACCGATTGCATTAATTTGCTCTCGTGTCACATAATAAAGACCCAATACAACATCCTGTGAAGGAACGATGATTGGCTCACCGTTTGCAGGTGACAATAGGTTATTTGTAGACATCATCAATGTACGCGCTTCAATCTGAGCTTCTAATGATAGTGGTACGTGTACCGCCATCTGATCTCCATCGAAATCGGCGTTGAATGCAGAACATACTAGAGGGTGCAAGTTAATTGCCTTACCTTCGATAAGAACTGGTTCAAATGCCTGGATACCCAATCTATGAAGAGTAGGAGCACGGTTAAGAAGAATTGGATGTTCACGAATTACTTCATCCAACACGTCCCAAACTTCTGGCAAACCTTGCTCTACCATTTTCTTAGCCGCTTTGATTGTCGGAGCAGAACCACGTTTCTGTAATTTACTGAAGATGAATGGCTTGAATAACTCAAGAGCCATCTTCTTAGGTAGACCACACTGATGCAACATCAGTGTGGGGCCAACCACGATAACTGAACGGCCTGAGTAATCAACACGCTTACCAAGTAAGTTTTGACGGAAACGACCTTGCTTACCTTTAATCATATCGGCTAAAGACTTAAGCTGACGCTTGTTAGTCCCCGTAACGGCACGACCGCGGCGCCCGTTATCCAGCAAAGAATCAACAGACTCTTGCAACATACGTTTTTCGTTTCGAACAATAATATCAGGTGCCATGAGGTCTAATAATCGCTTTAAACGGTTGTTACGATTGATCACGCGACGGTATAAATCATTCAAATCAGATGTCGCGAAACGGCCACCGTCTAGCGGCACTAATGGACGAAGCTCTGGAGGTAAAACTGGTAGAACATCTAAAATCATCCATTCAGGCTTATTTCCAGAACCCAAGAATGATTCGATTAACTTCAAACGTTTTGAAATTTTCTTCTGTTTAGTTTCAGAATTCGTGCTTTCAACTTCTTCACGTAAACTTTCAGCTTCACTGGCCAAATCAATTGACTGCAACATTCTCTTAATGGCATCAGCCCCCATTAGGGCTTCAAATTCGTCGCCATGCTCATCCAAAGCATCCAGATACTCTTCTTCAGTCAATAACTGCCATGGTTCTAGAGGCGTTAATCCTGGATCAACGACCATGAAGGCTTCAAAATACAATACAGACTCGATTGATTTCAATGTTTTATCTAACATCAAACCAATACGAGAAGGCAGTGATTTTAGGAACCAAATATGTGCAACAGAAGTCGCTAGGTCAATATGACCCATACGTTCACGACGAACCTTAGACTGAGTGACTTCAACACCACACTTTTCACAGATGACACCACGATGCTTTAAACGCTTGTACTTACCACATAAGCACTCAAAATCGCGAATTGGTCCGAAAATCTTCGCACAGAACAAACCATCACGTTCTGGCTTAAAAGTACGATAGTTAATCGTCTCAGGCTTTTTAACTTCACCAAAAGACCATGAACGAATTTTTTCAGGAGAAGCAAGAGACACTTTAATGGCGTCAAAATCACTACTGACATTTTGTTTTTTTAGAAATCCAAGTAAATCTTTCATTAATCTTGCTCCAACTCGATATCAATACCTAATGCACGAATCTCTTTACGTAATACACTGAATGACTCAGGCATACCAGGTTCCATGTACTCATTACCATCAACAATGTTTTTATACATTCTTGTACGACCGTTCAAATCATCTGACTTAACCGTCAACATTTCTTGCAGTGTAAATGCCGCACCGTAGGCTTCTAGCGCCCATACTTCCATTTCGCCGAAACGCTGCCCACCAAACTGAGCTTTACCACCCAACGGCTGCTGTGTTACTAAACTATAAGGCCCAGTCGAACGTGCATGCATCTTATCATCAACCAAGTGATTCAATTTCAGATAGTACATATAACCAACGGTTACTGGACGATCGAACTCCTCTCCTGTCTGGCCATCAAATAACTTCATTTGGCCCGACTCAGGCAGGTCAGCTAGTCTCAATAGGGACTTAATCTGCGGTTCTGGAGCACCATCAAACACAGGAGATGCAACAGGAACACCTTTCTTAAGGTTGTGTGCCAACTCGACAATCTCTGCATCGCTAAACTGATCTAAATCAACAGACTGACCCTGGGTTTCATTATAGATTTTATCTAGGAACTTTCTCAATTCGACGATTTCTGCCTGCTCTTGAAGCATCTTATTAATCTTAGTACCAAGACCTTCAGCGGCAAGCCCTAAATGAACCTCTAGAATCTGGCCTACGTTCATACGTGACGGAACACCTAGAGGGTTAAGACAGATATCAACAGGACGACCCGTTTCATCATATGGCATGTCTTCGACTGGGCAAATGCGTGATATGACACCTTTGTTACCATGACGACCCGCCATCTTATCACCCGGTTGAATACGGCGCTTAATAGCCACATACACCTTAACCATCTTAGATACACCTGGCGCTAAATCATCACCTTGCGTTAACTTCTTACGCTTCTCTTCATAAGCTTCGTTGTATTCAGTTCGTTGTGCTTTGAGTTGAGCTTCTAGTAACTCTAACAGACGTGAAGTTTCAGCATCATCAACATTCAAACCGAACCATCTAGCACGCTCAACACCCGCTAAGAATTCGTCATTAACAACTGTTCCATCAACTAACTTCTTACCAAGAAGCATCGCTTTAACACGCTCTAAAGTATCATCCTCAAGAATCGTGTACTGCTCATCAATATCCTTACGGACTTTTGTTAGTTCTTGTTCCTGAATCTCTAATGCACGAGCATCCTTGTCAATCCCTTCACGAGTAAAGACCTGAACATCGATAACCGTACCTTCGATACCTTTGGTCACACGTAAAGAGGTATCCTTAACATCTGATGCTTTTTCACCGAAGATTGCTCGTAGAAGTTTCTCTTCAGGCGTTAGCTGAGTTTCACCCTTAGGCGTTACCTTACCAACCAGGATATCACCCTGCTTAACTTCAGCACCAACATAAACAATACCGCACTCATCAAGACGACCTAAGGCAGACTCGCCAACGTTTGGAATATCGGCTGTAATTTCTTCAGGACCAAGTTTTGTGTCACGCGCTAAACAGGTTAATTCTTCAATATGAATGGTGGTATAACGATCTTCCTGAACAACACGTTCAGAGACTAGGATTGAATCCTCGAAGTTATAACCATTCCATGGCATAAATGCGATCCGCATGTTTTGACCTAAAGCCAACTCACCTAAATCTGTGGAAGGACCATCCGCCATTACATCACCACGAACAACCAAATCACCGGCTTTCACAATTGGCTTCTGATTAATACAGGTGTTCTGGTTAGAACGTTGGTACTTAACCAAGTTATAGATATCAACCCCAGACTCACCATCTTTGATTTCATCTGTACTGACTCGTACAACAATACGCGCAGCGTCAGAAGATAGTACTTCACCACCACGCTCTGCTATAACGGTAACACCAGAATCGTTAGCAACAATTTTTTCAATACCTGTTCCGACTAGAGGTTTATCTGCACGTAAGGTAGGAACGGCCTGACGCTGCATGTTAGCACCCATGAGGGCACGGTTAGCATCATCATGCTCTAGAAAGGGAATCAAAGCAGCCGCAACAGAAACAATCTGCTTAGGCGAAACATCCATCAGATTGATATCCTTAGGAGAAGCCAATGTAAATTCGTTTTTATGACGAGCTGAAATAAGAGTGTCAGTGAAACGGCCTTGGGCATCCACATTTGCACTTGCCTGAGCAATCACATACCTCATCTCATCAATTGCTGAAATATACTCGACTTCATCCGTCAACTGTCCATCAATAACTTTACGATATGGTGTTTCTAGAAAACCATATTCATTTGTTTTAGCATAGATTGCCAGTGTATTGATAAGACCAATGTTAGGTCCTTCAGGTGTTTCAATTGGGCAAACACGACCATAGTGAGTAGGGTGCACATCACGCACCTCAAATCCTGCACGTTCACGAGTAAGGCCACCAGGCCCAAGAGCTGAAACACGACGCTTGTGCGTTACTTCAGAAAGCGGGTTAACCTGATCCATAAACTGTGATAACTGACTCGAACCAAAGAACTCTTTAACAGCAGCCGATACAGGCTTTGCGTTAATCAAATCCTGAGGCAATAAACCATCTGTTTCAGCTTGATTCAAACGTTCTTTCACAGCACGTTCAACACGGACTAGACCGACACGAAATGCATTTTCAGCCATTTCACCAACAGCACGAATACGACGATTACCTAATGCATCAATATCATCCACCATACTTAACCCATTACGGATACTGATTAACTCACGTAACACATCAAGGATATCTTCCTTCTCTAACACAGTTGCGCCGTCATTCTTTTTACGACCCATACGTCGATTAAGCTTCATGCGACCAACAGAAGATAGATCATAACGTGCTTCATCAAAGAACAAGCTTTTAAACAACGCTTCAGAAGATTCTTTTGTTGGTGGCTCACCAGGACGCATCATGCGGTAAATTTCTACCTGAGCTTCAAGCTGAGAAGTGGTTGAATCAAGATTCAGGGTGTCAGAAATATAAGGGCCATTTTCTAGCTCATCAATGTAAAGTACCCTGAAAACACAACCCTTAATCTGAGCGATCTTATCTAATGTCTCAGCAGTCAAAACTTCATTGGTACGACAAACAAGCTCGCCCGTAGTGGTATCAGTCACACCAGAGGCAAGTACCTTACCAACCAAATACTCTTCAGGAACAATTGTACTCTTAATGCCAGATTCTTTAAGAGCCTTAACATTACGAGCATTGATCTTCTTACCCGCGGTAATAATTTTCTTACCATCATGCACAATATCAAAACCAGCAGTTTCACCTTTAAGCTGATCTGCATCCAGAATAAGCTCATAGCCCTTAGTCGTAACCTTAATCGTATTGGCTACAAAAAACTCTGCAAGAATATCTTCGTTTGAATAACCCATTGCACGTAAGAAAACGGACACTGGTAACTTACGACGACGATCGATACGTGCAAATATACAATCATTATGGTCGAACTCAAAATCTAACCACGAACCACGATATGGAATAACACGAGCGTTAAACAACAACTTACCAGACGAGTGCGACTTACCCTTATCATTATCAAAAATAACCCCCGGTGAACGATGCAGCTGAGTCACAATGACACGCTCAGTCCCGTTGATAACAAAGGTTCCGTTATCGGTCATTAAAGGGATATCACCTAGATAAACCTCCTGCTCTTTAACATCCTTAACAGGACGCTTTCCAACAGGGGCCGTCTTATCAAAAAGCACCAAACGCATCTTAACGCGCAATGGCGATGCATAGGTCACACCACGTTGCTTACACTCTTTAACGTCAAACTCAGGTTGACCCATATGGTAGCTGACGTATTCTAAATCTGCAGTACCTGCGACTCCGTGAATAGGAAAAACAGATTTAAATGCAGAATGAAGACCAACTTTAGCTCTTTCAGCTGGCTTCTTATCGATCTGTAAGAAATCATGGAAAGATCCTTTTTGCAAAGAAAGCAAATAAGGAACCTCTAGGATGGATGGAAGCTTCGCAAAATCTTTACGAATTCGTTTCTTTTCGACTAATGAATATGTCATCGTTTACCTCGACGATATGATTGTCCGGATGCATGTAACAATCGTTACAAAATAATGCATAAAACTGTAGTAGCTATGGAAAAGTTATCCACACGTTACTAACACACTTTTACACACTGTTAAAAACGAGAAAAGGCCGGCGCCAAGGCGCCAGCCATTTCAACGCTGCTTACGCAGCAAGTAGCGTTAGATTACTTAACTTCTACTTCAATACCAGCTTCTTTAAGCTCGTTAGCTAACGCTTCTGCGTCTTCTTTAGAAGCGCCTTCCTTCAATGTGAACGGAGCGCTCTCTACAGCCGCTTTAGCTTCTTTTAGACCAAGTCCGGTTGCAGCACGAACCGCTTTGATTGCGGCTACTTTGTTTGCGCCAGCACCCGTAAGAACAACGTCAAACTCAGTTTGCTCTTCAACTGCAGCAACATCACCAGCAGGACCAGCTACAGCGACGGCCGCTGCTGATACACCGAACTTCTCTTCCATTGCTTCAACAAGTTCAACAACATCCATTACTGACATGTTAGCAACTGCTTCTAGAATATCTTCTTTACTTATAGACATTTGAAATCTCCAAAATTTTAATATTATTTAATTTGATCTTAAGTGAAGCTTTAAGCTGCTTCAGCTTCTTTTTGCTCTTTAACAGCAACCAAACCACGTGCGATTTTCGCAATAGGTTCTTTCATAACGTATAGAAGCTTACTTAGTGCTTCATCGTAAGTCGGTAGTGCTGCAATAGTAGCCAAGTGGCTAGCATCCATAACCCCTTCTCCAATCGATAATGACTTAACAACAAGTGCCTCATTATTTTTAGAGAAGTCTTTGAATACACGGGCTGCATTCCCTAACTCTTCACCAGAGAAAGCGAAAACAAGTGGACCTTTAAAAGTCTCACTCATGTCTTCAAATTTAGTACCAGCAACTGCACGACGCGCAAGTGTGTTTTTTACAACACGAACTTTTACACCTGCAGCACGAGCGCTAGCACGTAATTGGGTCATTTGATCTACAGTCAAACCACGATATTCAGCAGCAACCATTGAACCCGCTTCTGCAGCAACTGCAGAAACTTCTTCAACGACAAGCTTTTTACCTTCGATATTGAGTGCCATTTTACCCTCCAAACAGTCTATTCATTCTGAAACGATTAGACTCTTCCATCTACGTAGGCTTAATGACTATTAAGAGTGCATGTTCTGCACTCACCTACGGTCTGCGATGGGCACTCACTCGAAATCAAATTAATGTTCATAAGGAGTCCCAATTCGCAAATAGTGGCTGCACACTTAATGCGTGCAACCACCATTATAGTGTTGACTGATCAATTAATAGGCCCGGGCCCATTGTAGAAGAGATAGCCACTTTCTTAACATAAACACCTTTTGCAGACGAAGGTTTAACTTTTCTAAGTTCGTCTAATAAGGCATTTAGGTTTTCTTGTAATTTTACTGAATCAAAATCAACTGTGCCGATTGCTGCATGAACGATACCCGCCTTATCTGCGCGGAAACGAACCTGACCTGCTTTAGCTTTATTGATTGCGCCAACAACGTCAGGCGTTACCGTGCCCGTCTTAGGATTAGGCATAAGACCACGAGGACCAAGAACCTGACCTAGCATACCGACAACACGCATCGCATCTGGAGAAGCGATAACAACGTCGAAGTCCATCATGCCTTTTTTGATTTCAGCTGCAAGCTCTTCCATACCAACGAACTCAGCGCCCGCAGCTTTAGCTGCGGCTTGATTCGCTTCACCGGTAAAAACGGCAACGCGGACATCCTTACCCGTCCCATTAGGCATAACGGTTGCACCACGCACTACCTGGTCAGACTTACGAGGATCGATACCTAAACGAATTGCAACATCAACAGACTCAACGAACTTTGAAGTTGCTAACTCTTTAACAAGGTCAAACCCTTCGATAATGTTATAAGCTGCGTCACGATTAACGCGTTCTGCACTGATTTTTTGTCTTTTAGTTAACTTTGACATTCTATTCACCCTCTACCACTAGGCCCATACTACGAGCAGAGCCCGCAATAATGTTGACAGCCGATTCTAAATCGTTTGCATTAAGATCAGCCATCTTAGTCGTTGCAATCTCTTCTAACTGCGTACGAGTAACTGTACCAACCTTATTCATGTTCGGAACTGCACTACCACTTTTAATCCCAGCTGCTTTCTTTAAAAGAACTGAAGCGGGAGGCGTCTTAGTGATAAATGTAAAGCTACGATCACTGTAAACCGAAATAACGACTGGAATAGGCATTTTAGCTTCAAGACCTTGAGTCTGAGCATTGAACGCTTTACAAAATTCCATAATGTTAACACCATGTTGACCTAGAGCAGGACCAACTGGAGGACTTGGGTTTGCAGCACCAGCTGGCACTTGCAATTTAATATAGGCTGTAATCTTCTTAGCCATGACTTTCTCCTAATATGGGTCAAACGCCTGTCGGCTCCCCTAGTTGTTAAATCAGTTTAAATCTTTTCTACTTGAGTAAACTCAAGATCAACCGGGGTTGAACGACCAAATATTAATACTGACACTTGCAATTTATTTCTGTCGTAATCTACGCCTTCCAATACCGCTTCAAAGTCAGTAAAGGGACCATCTGTAACACGAACCATCTCACCTGGCTCATACATAACTTTGGGACGAGGCTTATCAACACTTGTTTCAACACGCTCAAGAATGCGATCTACTTCTTTTTGAGAAATAGGAGCAGGACGACCACTTGTCCCACCAATAAAACCCATAACCTGCGGAACACTTTTAACGAGATGCCAAGTGTCTTCATTCATTTCCATCTGCACTAAAACATAACCAGGGAAGAACTTGCGCTCACTCGTACGCTTCTTGCCGTCACGAATCTCAACGACATCCTCTGAAGGCACGAGCATTTCACCAAAAAACTCACCTAGCCCAGCGCGTTCAACATACTCAGCTAAACTCGCTTTTACTTTATTCTCATAACCTGAATATGCATGAACGACATACCATCTCTTTGCCATCTTAACCACCTTGACCTGTTAATAGCTGTACTGCCCACATAAAGAACATATCAACCAACCACAAAAATATACCCATAAGGATAACCACAACAAATACAATTAAAGTCATTTGCACAGTCTCTGGGCGTGTTGGCCATACCACCTGCTTAACTTCACGCTTGGCATGGTTAAGATAGTTGTACCAGTTTCGACCGATCGTCGTTAAGTAAAGAACATACAGTGCAAGCCCTATACCGGTCACAACACCTAAAACACGGATAACCCCGTGAACCTCTTGAAATACGTAATACCCTAGTAATGAACCAATTAAAATGGCAATTGACAATATTAACTTTGCCGTATCAAGGGTGTTCGATCCGCTTTGTTTTTCCATCTCTTTACTCATAAACCTATCAGCTAAATGTAAAACGACCCGTGCTTTGTTAAACACAGGTCGTCTTGAATATGGCAGGGGTAGAGAGACTCGAACTCCCAACACCCGGATTTGGAATCCGGTGCTCTACCAATTGGAGCTATACCCCTGGAATGTGTCACCAAAAAAAGGGATTATACATCCCCTTTTCCAGTGTTACAAGCGTTATTTAGTCAAGAATTCTTGCTACAACACCTGCACCAACAGTACGTCCACCTTCACGAATGGCAAAACGAAGTCCGTCATTCATTGCGATTGGATTAATTAACTCTACTGTCATTTGTACGTTATCACCTGGCATAACCATCTCTGTGCCTTCTGGCAAGGTACACGCGCCAGTCACATCCGTTGTACGGAAGTAGAACTGTGGACGGTAACCTTGGAAGAATGGAGTATGACGTCCACCTTCATCTTTGGAAAGTACATAGATCTCTGCCTCGAACTTAGAGTGCGGAGTGATTGTACCTTTATGTGCCAATACTTGACCACGCTCGATATCTTCACGCTTAGTACCACGTAAAAGGATACCAACGTTATCACCAGCTTGACCTTGATCAAGAAGCTTACGGAACATCTCTACACCAGTCACTGTTGTTTCAGTGGTTGGGCGGATACCGATAATTTGAATCACTTCACCAACTTTAACAACACCCGACTCGATACGTCCTGTTGCTACCGTTCCACGACCTTGAATTGAGAAGATATCTTCTACTGGCATTAGGAATGGCTTGTCCGTCTCACGAACTGGATCTGGAATATATGAATCTAAAGCATCGACTAAACGCTCTACTGAAGGTGCACCGATTTCAGACTGGTCATCAGCAATGGCCAATGTCGCTGAACCGATAATGACTGGAGTGTCGTCACCTGGGAATTCGTACATATCAAGAAGTTCGCGAACTTCCATCTCAACTAGCTCTAGTAACTCTTCATCATCAACCATATCGGCTTTGTTTAGGAAAACAACGATATATGGAACACCGACCTGACGTGAAAGTAGAATGTGCTCACGTGTCTGAGGCATTGGGCCGTCAGCAGCTGAACAGACTAGGATTGCGCCATCCATCTGTGCGGCACCTGTAATCATGTTTTTAACATAATCGGCGTGACCTGGGCAATCTACGTGTGCATAGTGACGAGTCTCAGACTCATACTCAACGTGAGAAGTCGAGATAGTAATACCACGCGCTCTTTCTTCTGGTGCGTTATCGATAGATGCGAAATCTTTAACATCTCCACCGTACTTTCTACCTTGTACAATTGTCAGTGCTGCTGTAAGAGTTGTCTTACCGTGATCGACGTGACCAATAGTACCAACGTTTACGTGAAGTTTATCGCGTGAAAACTTAGCTTTTGCCATGATGTAATCTCCTATAGTAGCAGCGACTGTTGATACAGTTCGGTGCAAATTAATTTCTAAAATTTGGAGCTCTTAATCGGAATCGAACCGATGACCTCATCCTTACCATGGATGCGCTCTACCGACTGAGCTATAAGAGCAAATTAAAAAGGCCCTCCCTATCAATCTGAATTAACAAACTAACAAAGAGAGCCTTTGAAATATGGAGCGGGTAAGGAGAATCGAACTCCTCTCATCGGCTTGGAAGGCCGAGGTAATAACCAATATACGATACCCGCAATATGGTGGAGGGTGGAGGATTCGAACCTCCGAAGGCTGAGCCAGCAGATTTACAGTCTGCCCCCTTTGGCCACTCGGGAAACCCTCCAAATTGTGTGTGCGTATTCTATAGAAGTTTTACAAACTGTCAACAACATTTTACATAATTTTAATAAAATCAGTATTTACTTATTGTCAGAGTTAACTTAAAGAGCGTAAACATTAACAACTGCCTGGTTTAAGAAACCCCTGCCAGAAACTATTTGCGTATTCTAGCAACCTTTCTCCCGAATACAAGCAATTCTTTACACTCTTTTAGTTTTGTTTGCATCTTCTATAATGCAACTTTAAAATAGTGCTTAGATTTAACGCGTCTCTCATTGAGCCATGCCGAAGTGGAAAAAGTTAAAAATCTCTTTTGACCACACTATTTATAATTAAGGCATCACTAGAAGCGTCTTTTAAATAGACTCTCACTCAGCTAACTCTATAACCAACACTATAAATCGACCAGGCCTGGTAAGATAACCTCAATTGCAAATATCACCACCACACAACCACATAAAAGACACTACTTAAAACTATGAATCCAATCAAAGCAAACCACTGGGACAACCTTTTGGCATTTGACCAACAACATATTTGGCATCCCTATGCCAAAATCCCCAATCCGAACCCTGCGATTGGCGTATCGAAAACACAAGGCTCAGTGATTACTCTGGCAGATGGTCGTGACGTGATTGATGGAATGTCCTCCTGGTGGGCAACAATCCACGGCTACAACCATCCTATTATTAAACAAGCCATGCATGACCAGATTGAAATTATGCCTCATATTATGTTTGGTGGATTAACCCATCAACCCGCTATTGAGCTTGCCAAAAGAGTAATCAAACTCACCCCACCAGGCCTGGTCAAACTGTTTTTCTCAGATTCAGGTTCGGTTGCCATGGAAGTCGCCATTAAAATGGCTCTGCAATTCTGCATCAGTAACAATAAGCCTGAAAAGAATCGGTTATTAACGGTTAAAAATGGCTACCACGGTGATACCTTTGCCACCATGGCGATTTGTGATCCTGATAATGGTATGCATCACATCTTTAGCCACAATATTGCCCACCATTTATTCGCCCCTATGCCTGAGATGGGGTTTGACATAGAATCTGACAACGCGGATATTCAAGCGTTTAAAACCCTGCTGGAAGCACAGCACACAACCGTTGCAGCCGTCGCGATTGAACCGATAGTTCAAGGTGCAGGCGGTATGCGTTTTTATCGCCCTGACTACCTCAAACAAATCAGAGCCTTATGCACAAAATACAATGTCCTCTTAATTATTGATGAGATCGCAACTGGCTTTGGCCGAACAGGCAAGCTCTTCGCGAGTGAATGGGCGGATATTACCCCCGATATCATGTGCATTGGTAAAGCCTTGACTGGCGGTTATATGACTTTAGCGGCAACGCTTTGCACCGAAGAAGTTAGCGAAATGATTGGCAATGGCAATCCAGGTCTATTGATGCACGGCCCCACATTTATGGCCAACCCTTTAGCTTGTGCGACCGCGATTGCGAGTATTGATCTATTATTAGACTCACCTTGGCAGCAAAATGTTCAGCGGATTGAGAAGCAGTTGCAAGCCGCACTTTTACCGCTTAAAGCCCACGAAGGCGTAGCCGATGCACGTGTATTGGGGGCCATTGGCGTGATTGAATTGAAACGTGAAGATTTAGGCGCGATGATACAAGCCAACGCTATCAAAAATGGTATTTGGCTCAGACCGTTTGGTAAACTTATCTATACCATGCCTGCTTTTAATATCTCGTCGGCACAACTTACATTTTTGACAGATGGTATGGTCAAAGCGATTCAAACTGCGCTCGATAACGCGCACTAAAAACAGCTAGAATAAGGGAGCCAGAGCGTGAAATATTTTTTAGAGGGACTTAAAAACTATGTGACCTTTACTGGCCGAGCAACACGCCAGCAGTATTGGATGTACATTCTGTTCTACATTGTCTTTTATTTTATCGCCGTGATGCTCGACATTAATCTAGGGCAATTTGACCAAGAGACAATGACCGGCTTTATTAGCACCGTTTACACCTTTGGGTTACTACTGCCGACGATTGCAATACTCGCAAGAAGACTACATGACATCGGCCGCAGTAGCTGGTGGATTCTGTTGATACTTATCCCTGTGGTAGGCTCACTGGTCATTCTAATTATGACTTTAATGGACAGTCAGAAAGGCGAAAATGAGTATGGCGTGAGTTTAAAGTACCCGAACACAGCAATCCTAGATTCGTAATGATTAACTTAAGGCTAATTGCCCAGCAATCAAAAAATAAAGTGATCAGGCCTGAACGGCCATTCAGTTCGAGAATAAACTGATTTAAATCGATATTGCCTTTCACCAACAGGACTTTTAACATAAAAGGTCAAAGCCTCTCATGCCTATGCTCTCCAAGGGAGATGACTTAGGCTTGAATAATCTCGTAATCATGCGACATCTCAGCCGTTTTTTCCAACATTTTTGAAACCGAACAATATTTCTCAGCCGAAAGCCCAACGGCACGACCAACCCTCTTCTCATTCAAGTCCGTTCCCGTGACCTTAAAATGGAGATGAATTTTGGTATAAACTGCAGGCACCCCTTCAGAACGTTCAGCGGTGACTTCTATTTGGCAATCCTTAATGTCTTGTTGACCCTTCTCAAGCATCATAACAACATCAATTCCAGAGCAACCGCCTAGCCCCATCAGTAACATCTCCATCGGACGAGGACCTTTATCTTCTCCACCCACAGCAAGCGAGGCATCCATTAGTACCTTATGCCCGGTAGATGAAGTTGCTTCAAAGGCTTTTTTACCTTGCCATTTAACTAATATTGTCATGTTACTTCCTTTTATTAAAACGCTTCTGTCTCAGGATCGAAAATATCTTCCACCACAATCACTTTTGGTTTTGGATAAAAGTTAAACTCAGTCGCAGAAGCAATTGTATAAGCACCCATTTGCTTACCTATGAGGATATCACCAATTTCCATCTCTGGTAACTCAATGTCTTCAGAAATCACATCAATACTGTCACAAGTCGGCCCCGCTAATACACTCGAGAAAAATTCACCCGTTGCATCAAAAGGCTTAAGTGGCGCTAAAGGGTAAACAGCATGATCAAACATCTGCCCACTGAATCCTCCATAAACGCCATCATCCATGTAATACCACACTTTGGCACCACGTCTAGCCCTACCTACAACAGAAATAACTTCAATCATAGAAGGCGCTGCAATAAAACGCCCTGGTTCAGCGAAGATCTCAATACCTTCTGGCAACTCACTTAGCGATTCCATTACCGGCGCACAGAAGTCGGCGATCGGTAAAACCGCTTCTTGATAAGAAACCGGAAAACTACCGCCAATATCCAGAAACTTCCATTTTACATGGTGCATAACTTTCATGGCCGCCACACTGGCACGAACCGCATTGACCTGTGTCATCGGTGATAATGACTGCGAGCCAACGTGGAAAGATAAACCAACAACCTCAATCCCATTTTTTTGTGCGAGATCGACCATAATGGGCAACTCTTCTAGTGCGCAACCAAATTTACGCGACAAATCAACCACGGCCTGCTGGCTACGAAAACTGACGCGCATAATCAATTCGACCTGACCCGCATAAGGAATAAACTTCTGTAACTCTTCAATATTATCGACTACAAAACGAGTACAGCCAAACTCTAAAGCTCGCTTAATCTCTTTATCTTTTTTAATGGGATGCGTATGAATACATTGATCCCCCTTAATCCCGAGTGACTCGACCAACTCCACTTCACCAATGGTCGCTAAATCGAAAGAGCTCCCCAACGACTTGAGTCGTTTAATCAATTCAGGATGCGATAAGGCTTTTAAAGCATAAAACAGTTTTACGCCAGGCAAAGCAGCCTGTAAAGATTTGTACTGATACTCGACTTCACTTAAATCGAGCACCATAAAAGGCGTTTCATGTTTAGCCACCAACTCTTCTAAACTTGCACGATCAAACTCTTGTAGTGCATCGGGATGAGACTGTTCTGCAAAAGACTCTGCAATCATATGTTTATTCATTCGTTTAAGAGATCCAAAATATATTGCGGCAGTGCAAAACTTGCCTTGTGCAATATAGGGGTATAAAAACGCGTTTTGATATTTTCCTGGGCGAAACGCGCTTCAAGTGTCGCAATATCGACACTCTTTAATGCTAGGCTATCCGTCCCCCAAGCAAAAGTCATAATGCCCCCAACATAGGTTGGAACAGCGGCTGAATAAAAGCTTACGTCGTTAAAGAGAGGCGATAAACGTTTAAAGGTAGTGGCCACCTCATCGGTTTGCAAAAAACAAACTCCATTTTGGGCTACAAAAACACCATTTTTTTTTAAACAGCTTTTTATACCCTGATAGAAACGAGAAGTAAACAGAACCTCTCCAGGCCCCACTGGATCAGTTGCATCAGAGATAATGACATCAAATTTTTCAGTCGCGCTATTGACGAAATCGACCCCATCGGCAATGACAATATTCGTCTTAGGGTTATCGTAGGCACCTGCCGAGTGGTTGGGGAGATACTTGACGCACATATCAATCACCTGCTGGTCGATCTCTACCTGTGTTACAGATTCAACAGATTGGTGTTTTAAAACCTCACGCAGAATCCCGCCATCTCCACCACCGATAATCAACACCTTTTTAGCACGGCCATGCGCGAACATCGGTATATGCGTCATCATCTCGTGATAAATAAACTCATCTTTTTCTGTCGTTTGAATAACGCCATCCAGCGCCATCACATTACCCCATTGCTCATTTTTAAAAATGACTAGGTGCTGATGGCCCGTATTGACTTCAAACAACACTTCGTCTATGACAAACTGTTGCCCCCATGAGGGGTAAAGTGTTTCTAAATAGCTTTTATTGCTCATTGCTTACAACTTCACCACGTAAAATAGTCTCTACATTAACAGCTGTTGGGGCAAACGCCGCTTGCAAAACCTCAATCGCTTTCTCTGGCTCTGCATCACCACACATAAAAACATCAAATGCTGCATAGTTACGTTCTGGCCAAGAGTGCACACTGATATGGGATTCTGCTAAAACCGCCACTCCAGAGATCCCCCCATTTGGCGTAAAGTGATGTAGGTGAATATGAAGTAAAGTGGCTTTAGCTTTCTCTACGGCTTCCCGTAATGTGGCTTCCATAAGGGGCAGGTTATCAAGCTGAGAAGCACCCCACAAATCAATAATCAAATGGGTACCGGCAAAAACTTGACCATCACGACAAATAAAGTGATCGGCATTTTGATCTTCAACGGATTGAGCATGTGTCGGCCAGGAGGAGTCAATAATTGTGGTTCTTTCGATCACTTCGAAATGGTCATTACTGGTGACCAGTGTATTTTCTGAATTAGGCATTGAAATGAGTACCTTACTAAAACACCCGAAAAGATGTAAACGGATGAATGATTAACAAAATTCGACAAGACAAGGTTAGCTTGAGGAACCCCAGCCACGTTTGATAACGTGAGGTTTTAACCATTTTTCTTTCTGTTTCCTACGACAAGCAAGCCACAGGTTTCTGTGTGAAAAAGGAGAAGCGTATTATTCTCTTTCTTAGAGGTTTTGCAAGCGTTTTTTAGCCTCTTTTTTGTAACGGTAAAAAACGCCATAACATAGTGGTTTAACTGAATAGTTCTGCAAGCTTTTCGCCTGGATTTTCAGCGCACATAAAGACCTCCCCCACCAGGAAGGCATCCACATGGCAAGCACGCATTCTGGCAATATCGCCTTTGGTTGAAATACCACTTTCAGTGATGACAATACGATCTTCTGGAATCATCTCTAACATCTCAATAGTGGTGTCTAATGAGACTTCGAATGTGTGCAAATCGCGGTTATTAATACCTATCATTGGCAGTGGCAGACGTAAAGCACGCTCCAACTCTTCTTTATTATGTACTTCGATTAAGACATCCATATCCAACGTCAAGGCCACTTGCGTCAATTCGGACATCTGGGCATCGCCAATCGCGGCAGCAATTAAGAGGATACAATCGGCCCCTATCGCACGCGCTTCGTAAACCTGGTAATCATCAACAATAAAATCTTTACGAATAATCGGTAGATCGACCGCTTCACGGACCTGTTGGAGGTACTCATTTGAGCCTTGAAAGAAGTCTTTATCCGTTAAAACGGACAAACAGGCCGCACCGTTGGTAGCAAAGCTCTTGGCGATTTCAACGGGGTCAAACGGTTCACGTAAAACACCTTTACTGGGCGAAGCCTTTTTAATCTCGGCAATCACCGCCGATTGTCCTGCATCCAGCTTGGCTTGCATGGCACCGACAAAACTTTTGGTTTCTGGTGCTAGTAGAGCGCGCCTCTTCATTTCACGTAGTGGGATTTTGTCACAGCCATCCTCAATCTCTTCAAGCTTACGTAAAATGATTTTCTTTAAGATGGTTGGTGTCGCACCCATATTGGATTCCTTGATTTTGTCATTGATTCTGCATAGTTTGCATGCGCGGTTGTTTATATTAAATTGGGCATTTAAGAGGGTTCGTCTAATGGACTTTTAACATCGCTTGCAACGCCTTCTGCCACGCGCCCCAAGAAAAAAAGTAGCAGTAAAGCGATTCCAAGCAATGTGAACTGTAATACTAGACTTCCCCAGAGAAGGAGTATGGAAAGAGTAAACGTTATCCCAATCACCCAAGTCGCTCTTCTTTTCGTGACACGCTGCATGGTTCGACTCTCTTCCCAGCGACGTAAATCTTCACCTATCCAACGATTATTTAATAATGCATAGTAAAATCGCGGAGAACTTTTAGCGAAACAGGTTGCAGATAAAATCATAAAGGGGGTGGTCGGAACTATCGGCAAGAGCACACCCACGAAGCCTAGTAGAAAAAATAGGCCACCCAAAACAAAATAGAAATGGCGTTTAACAATATGACTCATAATAAAGCGAACCTTTACCTACCAGGCCTGGTAACTTTATCTATCTATTATTAAATGACTGCGTTTTGGCGATAAACTCATGCAGTTTCTTTAGAGCGAGTCCATCAGCAATAATTTTATCTGCCAGAGCGACCCCCTCACCATAGGAATCTGCCAACCCTGCCACGTAGAGCGATGCACCCGCATTCAAACAGACTATGTCCTTAGCGGCGCTGGCATTATTGGCAAAAACCGCTCGAATAATATTGAGGCTATCCTGCGCAGAATCGGCCGAGATATCGGCCAAATCGGCAGAACCCATATCGTGTTCTGAAGGGTCAATAATCCATTCAGTAACCTCACCATTTTTTAATTCCGCAACCCAAGTACGACTGGCAATACTGATTTCATCTAAACCGTCTTCTGCGTGTACCACCATGACCTGTTTTGACCCTAAACGTTGCAATACCTTGGCAAACACCGTTGTCAGCGATTTATCATAAACCCCAATGACCTGATAAGGGGCACTGGCAGGATTGGTCAAAGGTCCGAGCATATTAAAAATAGTACGAACCCCTAACTCTTTGCGCACCCCAATCACATGCCGCATCGCGCTATGATGCGCCTGAGCGGACATAAAACCCACACCCGTTTCATTAATGCATTCAGCAACCTGCTCGGGGCTAAGGGTTAAATCAACCCCAGCCGCCTCCAAAACATCCGCACTCCCCGATTTACTGGAGATTGAACGATTGCCATGTTTGGCAACCGTCCCGCCTGCCGCCGCTACGACAAAAGCGCAGGCGGTAGAGATATTAAAGGTATTGGCACCATCACCACCTGTTCCACAGGTATCGACTAACTTTGATTTATCATCCAAACGAACTGGTGTGGCTAAGCTGCGCATCACGTGAACAGCGGCCGTAATCTCTTCTAGGGTTTCACCCTTCATTCTCAAAGCGGCTAAGATTGCGCCAATCTGAGCAGACGTCGCTTTACCCGACATTAACTTATGCATGACCGATTCCATTTGATCTGCAGTTAAGTCATGTCTTTCTAGGAGTTGTTCAAGTGCCGCTTTCAGTTCCATGAGATAAGCTGTCCAAGTTGATTTATAAGTTAAAAATAAGCGCTAATAATCGCTATTAAGCATTCTGTTCAAGAAAATTCCTTAGCATCTGGTGACCTTGTTCTGTCAAAATAGACTCTGGGTGAAACTGCACACCTTCAATCGGCAATCTTTTATGACGTACCCCCATAATCTCATCCAATTCGCCACTGGCCTTCTGCGTCCACGCTGTCACTTCTAAACAATTGGGTAGCGTTTCTTGTTCAATCACCAATGAGTGATAACGGGTCGTGATCACTGGATTAGGCAGGTTGGCAAACATGCCAATATTTTGATGATAAACCGGAGACGTTTTGCCATGCATGACCTCTTTGGCACGAATAATATGACCGCCAAAGGCCTGGCCGATACTTTGATGCCCTAAGCAAACGCCCATAATTGGAATCTTACCAGCAAAGTATTTAATCGCCGCAACCGAAATGCCTGCCTCTGCTGGCGTACATGGCCCTGGTGAAATCACTAGATACTCAGGGTTTAAAGCTTCGATCTCTTCTAGGGTAATCTGGTCATTACGAAACACTTCGACATGCTGACCCAGCTCACCGAAATACTGAACGATGTTGTAGGTAAAAGAGTCATAATTATCAATCATTAATAGCATATTGTTTCCTAAACCAATTAATTTAACATGAGTACGAGCGTGACTGATCCAATATCAGCACGAACGTCCGTGCCTATTTATGGCTTGCTTTTGAATTGGTGGTCTGCAGGCCATTGGTCACAAACTCTGCCGCCTTGAAAATAGCACGGCCTTTATTCATAGTCTCATCCCACTCAAGCTGTGGTACTGAATCGGCGACAATGCCCGCTCCTGCTTGGACAAACAGGGTCTTGTCTTTAATCACTGCAGTACGAATCGCAATCGCGGTATCCATATTGCCATGCCAACCTAGATAGCCCACGGCACCTGCATAGATACCACGCTTAACGGGCTCGAGCTCATCAATAATTTCCATGGCACGTATTTTCGGTGCCCCAGAGACGGTTCCAGCGGGGAAGGTGGCGCGTAAAACATCCATCGCACTCATGCCCGGCTTGATTTTCGCATTTACATTAGAGACGATATGCATGACATGTGAATAACGCTCGACAACCATCTTCTCCGTCAATTCAACTGAACCAATTTGTGCAATACGTCCAACGTCGTTACGTCCTAAATCAATTAACATCAGATGCTCTGCAAGTTCTTTAGGGTCATTTAACAACTCTTGCTCTAAAGCCAGATCGCTTTCATGGGTGACGCCACGACGGCGGGTTCCGGCAATGGGACGCACAGTGACTTGCTCGTCTTCTAGGCGCACTAAAATTTCTGGCGAAGAGCCAACAATCTGCAAATCACCCATATCCATAAAGAACATATAGGGCGATGGATTGAGGTGACGTAGTGCACGGTATAAATCCATTGGCTCATCGTCAAATTTGACTGACATTTGCTGTGAGATAACCACCTGCATAGCGTCACCCGCCAAGATATACTCTTGTACTTTTGCGACGGCTTGCTTAAAGGCCTCTTCACCAAAACTTGAATGAAAATCGGCTTCGGTAATCTGCTTGGCACTCGGTGCATCAACGGGCACCGGCATTGGCTGATTTAATTTCGCGCTGATCTCATCTAAACGGATCAAGGCCGAAGCTTCGCCATCGGTTTTGGTTAGGTCGGCATGCACAATGACATGTACTTGACCACTCAGATTATCAAACACCACCAATTCTTCTGAGACTAACAGTTCAATATCCGGTGCACCGATATCATCTTTTGCTGGCACCGTATTCTTTAGGCGTTCCTCGATAAAACGAATCGTGTCGTAACCAAAGTAGCCGACCAGACCCCCGCTGAAAACCGGCATGCCAGAAGGCGCGTAAACCTTAAACTGCTTTTGATAAGCTTCAATCCACGCTAAAGGATCATCTGCAACTTGATGCTCAACCACTTCACCATTAACCACTTCTTTAATGTGATGTCCGTTAATAAGCAACCGTCTCTGACAAGGTAGTCCAATAATTGAGTAACGCCCCCACTTCTCTCCGCCTTGAACGGATTCGAACAGGTAAGAGTAAGGGCCCTTGGCTAACTTATGATAAACACTCAACGGGGTGTCATAGTCAGACAATACAGTACGTATAACGGGGACTCGGTTATAACCCTGCTTTGCTAAGCTTGCAAAGTGTGCGTTGCTCATTCTGAATCTGCCTTAGTGTGTGCTTGTTTTTCAAGCTTCTTAAATAAAATTGCACGGCGAATACCGGCAATAGAACAGAGTAAGGGGCGAAAAATCTCTAGTAACAATGTGGACAAAAAATTCATAATAAACCTAACTGTTAATACAGATTTCTCAAAAAAACAGACCTGGCCTGGTCAATCCTGTGATCCTACCAAATGGCGTGAGCACAGGGCATGTCCTGCGGCTTTACAAAACGATGTAAGCACAGGATAAGTCTGTTATTCAATCATTATTCAGCGATTATTTAGCCTGGATATAATCTTTAAACTCTGTAAAAGAGTCCATAATGACATCAGGATTGTAATCACGAATATCTTCACCGTGGTTATAACCGTAAGTCATACAAAAAATATGGAACCCTGCAGCGCGGGCCGCTTTAACATCAGAGCGAGAATCCCCCACCATCAATGCATTTTCAGGCTCAACACCCATCAACTTTGCGGCATGTAGCAAAGGCATTGGGTGTGGCTTCTTCTCGGTACAAGTATCTCCAGATACAATAAATTCAAAATAATCATACAGACCTTTGTCCTTCAATAACGGAATCGTAAAGGCTTCTGCCTTATTGGTCACACATGCAATACGGTAACCTTGCTCCAATACCCATTCAAGCCCTTCAACAACACCGTCATAGACACGACTGCGCTTTGAGGTGTTCTCCGCATACAACTCAAGAAAGATTGGATACGCTTTATCCATTAGCGCTTGATCAGGCATCCCATCTACCGCATTAATTAAGGCACGCTCTGTTAAACGCTGAACGCCATTAC
The DNA here is from genome assembly GCA_051746325.1 of Pseudomonadota bacterium. GTDB lineage: Bacteria > Pseudomonadota > Gammaproteobacteria > Thiomicrospirales > Thiomicrospiraceae > Thiomicrorhabdus. The sequence goes on along the minus strand of JBNJEY010000001.1, from coordinate 4,613 downwards.
CCACCCAGTCACGTACGGCATCTTCGCCACGAACTGGCATGCCAAGTTGCTTCATCATTTCATCAACGCAATAGGCTAAATCAGGTACGCTATCGATTAAAGTACCATCTAAATCAAACAGGATAAACCCAGGTTTTAACTTTTCCATTCTTAATACTCTTTTTTAGTGTAGCCATTTTTTATTATTCTTATGCGCTTAATGCACACTCAATCCATAACGTTTTTAAATAACAAAACGCCAGCATCCTAAAGAGGCCGGCGTTTTGTTAATGCGATACAGTCTTATTAGAGCTTAAGCTTTTGCCAACTCATCGCGCATTTGCTGAATAACTGTATTGTAACGATTTGCATCAGAGGCATTAGCTTTACCGAAAATACCAGAGCCAGAAACAAAGGTATCACACCCTGCGCGTGCTACATCAGCGATATTTTCAACCTTAACACCGCCATCAATCTCCAAACGAATATCACGGCCAGAAGCATCGATTAACTGACGTGCCATTTTTAGCTTTTCTAACGATTGCTCAATAAATGACTGTCCACCGAAACCTGGATTTACAGACATAATTAAGATCATGTCGATTTTATCCATGACATGCTCAAGATAGCTTAAAGAGGTTGCTGGGTTAAAGACTAAGCCAGCTTTTAAACCTGCATTTTTAATCAGTCCTAAAGAGCCATCGATATGCTCAGAAGCTTCTGGATGGAACGTTATAATATCCGCACCCGCCGCCGCGAAGTCACCGATAAGACGATCAACAGGCTTTACCATTAAATGAACATCGATTGGCGCATCAATCCCTTCTCTGACCATAAAGTTCTTAAGCGACTCACACACCAATGGTCCGATGGTGAGGTTAGGAACATAGTGATTGTCCATCACATCAAAGTGAACGACGTCTGCACCGGATGCAATCACATCTTTAACATCGGTTCCTAACTGCGCGAAATCTGCAGATAAGATTGAAGGAGCGATCCAATTTTGTTGCTTAGCCATCATTAAACACCTTTATATCTATAAACGATTAAAAAAATAATTCGTGCATTTTACCAGTATCTATTAGAATGGGCAAAAAATAGGACAAAAAACCATCGTAAGTCCATTTTTGATGAGTCCCGCCTAACTGTTCAATATAACGAGCATTTGGCGACAATCCGGTTTTCAAAAAAACATTTCAGCAAGGAACGTAATATGACAGCAGAAACACCCACTGCCCCAAACAAAGAGATGTCTATTCCCGTAACCCCTCAGAAGATCCCGCTGGCTGAAAAGTTATTCAAAAAGGCCATTCGCAAGGTTGAATTTATAGGCCTCGTAATTATTGCGATTGCCACGGTTGTTGCCGGCTATGAAGCGGTTCATCACATGTTCATTCTTGGCTCGGTGACGCTCGGCGACTTACTATTGCTATTTTTATATCTAGAAGTTTTGGCGATGGTCGCCATCTATTTAGAGTCTGGAAAACTGCCTGTTAGACTGCCGATGTATATCGCCATTGTCGCCTTAGCACGATTCTTGATTTTAGATATGAAGGATCTTTCAGAATGGCAGATGATTGCAATTGCTGTCACTATCTTCTTAATCACGATCTCTACTCTAGTCTTACGATACGGCCATTTGAAGTATCCATACACTATAAATAGACGACCAACAGACCTCGATTAGATAGGAATCCGCTATGCAACCTCTTTATGAATCAAACCTGACTAGCCTACCTTTAATTACCAGGGGCAAGGTGCGTGATATCTATGACATTGATGAGCGTCATTTATTGATCGTGACCACCGATCGTATCTCCGCTTTTGATGCCGTATTGCCAACACCTATCCCTGGTAAAGGTCGCATCTTGACCGAAATGCCACAATTCTGGATGAACAAGATGCGGCACATTGTTCCAAATCAACTGGCACCCGAGATGGCTTTAGCGGATTATTTAACCCCTGAAGAACTGCAACAACTTGATGGTCGCGGCATGATTGTCCGCAAACTTAAACCTCTACCAGTCGAGGCGATTGTTCGCGGTTATCTCGTTGGATCAGGTTGGAAAGAGTACCAAAAGAGCCAAAGCGTCTGTGGCATTCCGCTTAAAAAAGGCATGCAGCTCGCTGAAAAACTACCTAAGCCACTGTTTACACCCTCGACGAAAGCGGCACAGGGCGACCATGATGAGAATATTAGCTTTGAACAATTAGTCGACATTATGGGATCTGAAAAGTCTGAAAAAGTCCGTGATTTGAGCTTAAAACTTTATGCGGCGGCTTCTGAATTCGCCTTAGAGCGAGGCATTATTATCGCGGATACCAAGTTTGAGTTTGGGGAAGATGAAAACGGCGTTATTTATTTAATTGATGAAGCTTTGACACCAGACAGCTCACGTTTTTGGCCCGCTTCAAGTTATCAAGTTGGTAAGAATCCACCAAGTTTCGATAAACAATATATTCGAGATTACCTTGAAAGCCTTGATTGGGATAAAAACCCCAATACAGCCCCTGAACTTCCAGAGAATGTTGTGGCACAAACTTTCGAAAAATATCAAGAAGCCCAAGCACGTTTAACTGAAAACCTATAATGCCTTTAGCTTATTACGCTCTGAATAAACCCACCAGACCTGGTCGAGGTGCCTCTTGAAGATGGGTCTTTTTATTACCGGTACTGACACCGATGTGGGTAAAACCTATGTCGCTGGCTGCATCGCTTTAAGCCTCAGAGAACAAGGTTTCACGGTCGCGCCTAGAAAACCGATTGCTTCAGGATGCTTAGTGCAAACGGATGGTTCATTATTATCTGAAGATGCCCTGTTTTTACAACAATCAACGAATACAAAAGACACCTTACAAACTATCTGCCCCTATCAGTTTGAACCCGCGATATCTCCTCACACCGCCATTAAACAAGCTAACCTAGACATTAAGATAAGTGACTTAGTTAAAGCCTGTGACGTGCCTGATAATGAATTTGCTCTAGTAGAAGGCGCAGGTGGATTCTATTCACCACTGACCCTAGACGGATTAAATAAAGATTTGGCGGCTGAATTGGCCTATCAGGTTATTTTAGTGGTCGCCAACCGACTTGGCTGCATTAACCAAGCTTTATTGACTATTGCAGCGATTGAACAGGCCGGATTAGACTTACACAGCATTATCGTAAACCACGTCAAACCCAATACGCTAACCTCAGCCAATTATGCTTTAGGCATGGAAGACTTTACCAATATACCCATTTTTGAGCTTGATTATGCCAAGAATGGCCAAGCGATTGTTATTAACAATTGGATTATATAAGATAATATTACTTGACCAGCCCTGGCCACGTATCTTTGCGGTTAAGAACTCTCTTCAGTCATGGCAAGCTTAAGCAAGCGCACCTCTTTACCAGTCTCTTTATGCCTATAAACATCATGCCTTGGTTCTTGTCTCACCAACTCATAATTTTCGGCCATGTAGTGAGTGCGCTCTTCATAAAAACGTTTTAGTAGAGAAAGCTCTAACGTCCAACCTTTTGGAAAAGCCACATCCTTGACTGGCTCTGCACCATTCACACTGGCTAAACAAATTAGAGTGTTATCTTTTAGCTTGGTAAACTGAATCTTTAACCATGGACAGACAACATCAAGCTCACCAAACTGGGTCACCATCACCATATCCTGGGCATGTTCTGTCTCTGCAACCTTTTTATCTGTAACCTTATAAACTAGCCCAGCCGCTTCTAAAATAGCGACAAACTCATTGGCTTGTTTTAAATCCATAAAACCAACACGCAGTAACTGACTGTCTGAGCAAATTGCCATAGGATGTAACGTACTTTCAACCGAGTTTAATAGCGATAAAGCGTCTGCTTTTTGGGCTACATTAGCCTTATTTATTAGTACTGAATACCCTTCAATCAAAACCGCCATGCCTTACTCCTATTTAAGATGTATTTTCACCATTTTACGTACACAATAACCCTTAACAAACCTTAGAATGCTACCATTATCTCCGTAAAGTTTAAAGTAGGATTTTAAGTAGGCATTAAAATCCAGTAAATAAGAACCGAATATTTAAGAGATGAAATATGGCAAATACAATCACGGCGACAATCACTTTCGACTACCAAGGCCAGTGCTTTGAACCCAGCGTACAATTTGATTTAGATGACTGGGTTCGCAGAAGCAATGGAGAGATGCCTGACTTTGTATCAGCTATTGCAGGTGCAAGTGATTTTAGTGGACGCTCTCATGAGGTAGAAGCGATGGAAGCCGCTGATGTCGTCTTCTCTAAGCCAACAGGCATGGCGGATCGTTTTTATAATTTTGCCACCAAAGAGTTCGATCTGATTGGGTTTCGTAAAACTTGGTTAAGGAATGTTTACTTCAGTCAGTTAAACCAGATAAATCAACGTCACCTCGGCGAGCCTTTAATAGAAGACTCCTCACAGCACTTATTAATGCTTGAAGTCTTGCGGCTGGGTAAGAAGGCCTAAAAAGGTATGTATCAGCGAGGCTTGCTTATCCCTCACAAAGGTGTGAGAGAAAGGTTAATTAACACGGCTTACTTAGATCTTGGCGAAGCGTTAATCTTTCGGCATCGTCTCCATTATCCACTGTGACATTCATATTGTGTAAACGCCCATC